>JAGXGS010000045.1 GCA_024636585.1 Thiogranum sp.
CTGACGAAAATTTATCCCGGCCAGAAACTGCGCGTCCGCACGACTGACGAGGATGGGCTGCTCGAACTTCTGTACGAAATCGACGCGATGAACCAGGTGCAGGTCATGCGCGAAGGAGATGGTTACCGTGTCGAGCTGATCGAGCGGGCGCCGGAGCGGCGCGCGGTCCATGCAGCCGGGCAGATCAATGACTCACTGTTCCTCACGGCGCAACGTTCGAACCTGCCAGACAACATCACCATGGAGCTGGCCGGCATTTTCGGATGGGACATCGATTTCGCACTGGATATTCGTAAAGGCGACAGTTTCGCAGTCATTTATGAAGAGCTGTATCTGGACGGTGACCGGGTGGGCACCGGCAATATTCTGGCCGCCGAGTTCATCAACAACAACAAGGTACACAAGGCGGTGCGTTATTCCGCCGAGCATGACCGCGCAGATTACTATGACCCGACCGGGCGCAGCATGCGCAAGACCTTCCTGCGTACGCCTGTTGCATTTTCGCGAATCAGCTCGGGGTTCAGTACCGGTCGCAGGCATCCGGTGCTGAATACGATACGCGCCCACAAAGGCGTCGATTACGCAGCACCAACCGGCACGCCGGTCAAAGCAACCGGTAACGGGAAGGTTGTGCTACGTGGCAGGAAAGGCGGTTATGGCAACACTGTGATCATTCAGCACGGCAGCAGTTACAGCACTCTGTACGCGCATCTGTCGCGCTTCGCGCCAGGACTGAAAAATGGTTCGCGGGTTCGGCAGGGGCAGGTAGTTGGTTACGTTGGCAGCACCGGCCTGGCCACGGGACCACACCTGCACTACGAATTCCACGTCAACGGCGTACACCGCAATCCGCTGACGGTCAAACTGCCGGATGCTGCACCGCTACCCGAACAGTACCGCAACCAGTTCAAACTGGAAACCGAGACGCTTCTTGCGCAGCTGGAACTGGGCAAGACTCAGACTGTCGCGCTCCAGGATGATTGAGCCTGCCCGCTCATTGAGGTGGTCCACGGCCAGCTATGGCTGAGTACTACCTGGGACTCATGTCCGGCACCAGCGCCGACGGCATCGATGCAGTCGTGGCGGATCTGTCCGGCAGAATTCCCCGACTCGTGTTCGCCCACACTTACCCCTGGCCCGCCTCGTTGCGGAAAAAAATCTTTGCCACCATAGCCAACCCCGGGAACGTCTCTCTCGCAGAGTTCGGCGACCTTGATGCGGCGCTTGGGGAGGCATTTGCCGAAGCAGCAGTTGCAGCTGTTACTGCGGCAAAACTGCATTGCAGCCAGATTACCGCGATTGGCAGCCACGGTCAGACACTGTTTCACGCTCCCGATGGCCCACGCGGTTTCAGCCTCCAGGCAGGCGATGCAAACCACATCGCCGAAATCAGCGGAATCACCACGGTAGCGGACTTTCGTCGCCGCGATATTGCTGCGGGAGGCCAGGGCGCGCCGCTGGTACCGGCTTTCCACCAGATGCTGTTCCAGACACCCGATGTATCCAGAGCTATTGTAAATATCGGCGGCATGGCCAATATCACTCTGCTGCCGAAACACTGCGACACCATCAGCGGCTTCGACACCGGGCCGGGTAATGTTCTTCTGGATGCATGGCACGAGCGACACCGGCACGGCAGCTATGATCCAGAGGGAGCATGGTCATCGGGTGGCGCAGTCTCCACCCCGTTGCTGGAACAGTTGCTCGCACATCCCTATTTCACGCAGCCGCCGCCCAAAAGCACCGGCCGGGAAGTTTTCTGCCGCGCCTGGCTGGAGGAGCGGATAGAACACTGTGGTCAACCCGTGGCACCCGTCGATGTACAGCGCACGCTGGTTGAGCTCACCGCCCGGACCATCGCCGATGCGATTCTTCATTATGAAACGGAAGTCGAGGAAATCCTGGTGTGCGGCGGGGGCGCGCATAACGAGGTGCTGATGCTACGCCTTGCCGACCTGCTCGATCCGGCAATCGTTGAAAGCACGGAACCGTATGGACTTCATCCCGACTGGGTAGAAGCCATGGCGTTCGCCTGGCTCGCGCAGCGAACCCTGACAGGACAACCAGGCAATATTCCCGCCGTAACGGGAGCCAGACATTCTGTGGTTCTGGGTGCTATCTATACAGGCCGGCGCGAGGCCTCGTAAGCAGCGTCAACGCGCATCGAGCGGCACGTATTTACGCTGCGATTCACCGGTATACATCTGAGTGGGTCGGAAGATGCGATTGTCGCCAAGTTGCTCACGCCAGTGCGCCAGCCAGCCAGCCGAACGAGCCACTGCGAAAATGGATGTGAACTGATCCGGCGGAATGCCCATCTCCTGATACAGGATGCCGGAATAGAAGTCGACGTTGGCATAAACGCCCTTCGGCGCCAGTTTCTCCTCGCAGGCCTGCTCCAGCGCCAGCGCAGTCTCGAATAATGGACCCATGTTGCCACCACGACTCTCCATCAACTCCCGCATCAGCCCCTGCAGGATTGTCGCACGCGGATCTTTAACCTTGTATTCGCGATGGCCCATGCCCCAGATCTTGTCTTTGCTGGCCAGCTTCGCGGCGAGCCAGGATTTCACATTTTCCGGACGGCCGATCTCTTCGAGCATTTCCACGACGCGCTGATTAGCTCCACCGTGTAACGGGCCGGCCAGTGTGCCCACCGCAGCCGCAATGACCAGGTACGGACTGGCCAGCGTAGAACCTGCAACCAGCGCAGCAAAGGTGGAAGCGTTTATCGTATGTTCCGCATGCAGGATCAGGCAGGCATCCATTATCCGGACAAGCGCTGGATCGGGAGCTTCACCGCTGAACATGTAGAGCAGGTTTTCCGCATAGCTCAGATCCTTGCGCGGAGGATAGGGATCATAGCCATTACGCACGTGTTCCCACATCGCCACCAGCGTTGGCATTCGCGCGATGATCTTGACCGACATATTGTGAACATAATCCAGATCCGCACAGGACATATCACCTGTCAGACATTCTTCACCCGGATAAAACATGCCAAGACTGGCTACAGCCGTCTGCAGCATTTCCATGGGATGGCCGGTAGCCGGGAGGAACTTCATAATCTCGCGAACGTTGTACTTCACCACGCGGTTGGAGCGCAGCTGATAATCATATTCATCGAGTTGCGAACGTGTGGGCAATTGGCCGTCCAGCAACAACAGAGACGTTTCTTCAAAAGTGCTGTTGAGCGCCAGGTCCCTGATCGGATATCCGCGATAGGTCAGAATGCCGGTGGCGCCATCCAGATCTGAAATATTCGAGCGCGTCGCGGGAACGCCTTCCAGACCAGGCAGATATTCGTTCATCCAGCTCTCCTTCAATACACCAGCCACGCCAGGTGTTGCACGCAAGCGGACATTTTACATCGCTTTCAAAGCCGTTGACCAAGGAGATTAGATCGGAAATGAAAAAGGGCGCATCACGCGCCCTTTCGGAGATTTCGTGCAGCTGGATTCAGGCAGAGAACGATGATCCACAGCCGCAGGTTGTGGTGGCATTTGGATTCCGGATCACAAAACGCGCGCCCTCGAGATCTTCTTTATAGTCAATTTCCGCGCCAACGAGATACTGGAAGCTCATTGGATCGATTAACAGCTTCACGCCGTTCTTCTCGACTTCAGTATCGCCGTCATTGACGACCTCATCAAACGTAAAACCGTACTGAAAACCCGAGCAACCGCCGCCGGATACGAACACCCGCAGCATAAGACCCGGGTTTTTCTCTTCTTCAATCAGATTCTTGACCTTTTCTGCCGCATTATCCGTAAATACCAGCAGATCTTCGGTCGTTGTCACATCTTGGGTAGCGGTTTCAGTCATTTTGCGGTTCTCCAGAACACTCGAACTTTAATGCCTGATAGTCTGCATTTCCCGACTAATACAGTCAAGTATTATTTGCCAGCTGCACCCTGGGGCCATCCAGCACCTGTTCCTCGATATCATCTTCAGCGCTGGTTTGCGCCTCCACTCGATGCACCAGCTTCCCGTTCACCTCGGCGCCCATCGCCATTTCGAGCAGATTGTAAAAGACGTTACCGGTAACCTTCGCGTGACTGGCCATCTCCAGACGCTCGCTGATATAGACATCGCCGAGCACGCTGCCGTTCAATACCAGGTTCGGCACCCGGACATCACCGGTCACCGCCCCCTGTTCGCTGATCGTCAGCACCGCATTGCTCTCCATCTCAGCAGTGATATTCCCTTTCACATTCCCGTCGATGTGGAGCCCGCCACTGAAACGCATATCACCTTCAAACCGGGTATTCTGGCCGATGATCGTGTCGATCCGGGAGCACTTTGCTTTTTTTCCATTTCCGAACATATTTGTTACTCCTTAGTTCTCGCGCCGGCCGCCTGTTCAGGTCGGCCAGTCAACAACCTCTTCGACCCCCTCGGGCTGTCCTTTACCTTTTGGCCTCACCAGTATCTTCACCCGCAACGGCTGAAAGTCAGCGGGTAACCAGATCTGGCCCTGCAGGCGCTGAAAATACCTGAATTTGTAACTCAACGTTTCGTTGTCACCGAGGCCCACCTGGTTGAAAACCAGCACCTTCGGTTTTTCATTCTCCAGACCTTCGACTTCCAGTTCCACGACGCCGGTCACGTAACGGTCATTGCGCTTGACCTGTGTCAGCGTAACGGCGACTGTAAAGTTGCCGTCCTGCGCTCCCGGCTTCACTTCGAACTTCCGCACGCGCAAACCGGGACTGACATCACCAGGCGCCATGATGGCTCGATAAAATGTCAGTTCCTTACGCAATTCCTGCAGCTCTTCGTGAAGAACCGAAAACTCGTTCCGTACCTCCTGGCTGGCACGTCTGTCAATTTCACTGGAACGCTGCAGTACCGCCACCTGCCCTGCAAGCTGCAATATCCGTTTCTCCTGCTTGTCGATCGTCCGCGACTGAGCCTTGCGTTCTGCACGCAGATCAACCAGCTCGTCGCTGGCGTGGAGCTTGCCCCAGTCGAAAACCAGGTAGAACGCGACCAGCAGCAGACCGATCACAACGGCCAGACCCAGCCACAGGTGAGCCGGCCGGTAGAACAGTATCTTGCGATGCGCTGTCGACACTAGGGCAGCAGACCGATTGTGTTCAGGCCAGCGCGTTCATCCAGTCCAAACATGATGTTCATGTTCTGAATAGCCTGGCCGGCAGCGCCTTTCACCAGATTGTCGATCACCGACAGCACCACAACAACCGGCTCGCCTGGTGCCCGATGTACCGCCAACCGGCACTGATTGGCTCCCTTGACACTGCGGGTCTCCGGATGCGATCCCGCCGGCAGTACATCCACAAACGGTTCGTCCCGGTAGCGCGCCTCGAATAACGCCTGCAGGTCCAGGTCCGAATCCTCAACCCGCGCATATAAGGTTGCATGAATTCCGCGCACCATTGGTGTGAGGTGCGGTACAAAAGTCAGACCTATCCGGGTCGCGGTCGCCTGCTCCAGCCCCTGACGTATCTCCGGCAGATGCCGATGCCCGGCGACTCCATAGGCTTTGAAATTCTCTGAGGCCTCAGCCAGCAGCGCACCAACACTGGCCTTGCGCCCGGCGCCACTGACGCCGGATTTACAGTCTGCCACCAGCGTTTCCGAATTCACGCCGCCAGCTTCCAGCAGCGGGAGAAAGCCCAGTTGCACGGCAGTTGGATAACACCCGGGATTAGCCACCAGGCGGGCCGCAGCAATAGTAGCGCGGTTGACTTCGGGCAGCCCGTAAACCGCTTCCTCCAGCAGCTCGGGGCAGGCATGCTCGATGCCATACCATTGCTGCCATACCTGCGGATCGCGCAGGCGAAAATCGGCAGCCAGATCCACAATCCGCACGCCCTTATCCAGCAACTCCCGCGCCATGCTCATGGCGATACCATTGGGCGTGGCAAAAAACACCAGATCACATGCCGCCAGTCGCGCGGCATCAGGCTCGGTAAACACCAGATCGATGTGGCCGCGCAAATTCGGAAACAGATCGCACACGCGGGTGCCAGCCTCGCCCCTTGAGGTAATGATCTCCAGCTGCACTTCCGGGTGCAGGGCCAGCAAACGCAAAAGCTCTACTCCCGTGTAACCGGTTCCACCGACAATACCTGCTCTAATCATCTACAGCGCTCACACATTGCTACCTGGTCAAGGCCGTGTATTCTCCGCAACCTGGCGAAGGTTGTCCATGCGCCGCGTTGAACCGGCCGGCGGAGCGAAATATCATGCCGTCTGCTTTTGACCGCGACACAACAAAAATCCAATCGAGGCTTCACATCATGACTCCAGACGTACACCAGATACTCACAAACCAGGCAGGAGCCTGACCATGCTGTGGATCAAGGCTTTTCATGTCATCTTTATGGTGACCTGGTTTGCGGGACTGTTCTATCTGCCGCGTCTGTTTGTCTACCATGCCGACGCCCATGACCCGATCGGACATGAGCGGTTGCTGGTAATGGAGCGCAAGCTGTACGCGATCATGACGGTCGGTGGAATCATCACTGTATTACTGGGTATCTGGCTGGTGGTCGGTTGGCATTGGCCGCTGGTGGAAACCTGGCTGCAGATCAAATTGCTGCTGGTTGCTGCGCTGATCGTCTACCACATTGTCTGCGGTCACCTGGTCCAGCAATTCCGCCGCGGCGAGAATCGCCACTCCGGCGTTTTCTACAGGTGGTTCAATGAGTTCCCCGCCCTAATACTCGTAGTCGTGACTTTGCTCGCGGTACTCAGACCTGCCTAGCCGCCATCGAAACTCACGAACCCGCGCAGGCTGGCCGGATATCCATCCCACAGATCTAAATACGAATGATTTGCATTAAGATAATTTTTCTCTATAATTCCGTGCCATCGGCCCAGCCGAAACCCAGCAAACAAGAAACCAAGAGGTTATTAAAAATGGCACCTGTAACACGACTATCACTCGGTACTTTCGCCCTGATGCTCACCGCATCTCTTGGCGCACACGCTGAGACGATGCCCGATCAGGACGAAATGTGGCGCATCCTGCAACAGCAGCAGCGCGAGATCGAAAAACTCAAATCCGAACAGCAGGAGACCAGCGAAAAGGCTGAAGCCGTGCTCGACGTCGTTGAACAGGGTCAATATTCGACTTCAAGCGCCGCCAGCTGGGCCGAGCGGACCCGCATCGGCGGCTATGGCGAGCTCCACTACAACAACCTGGATACCGACGACGGTAACTTCAAGGAACTGGATTTTCACCGCTTCGTGCTGTTCTTCGGCCATCAGTTCAGTGATCGCCTGCGGTTCTTTTCAGAGCTGGAACTCGAACATGCATTATCAGGTGACGGCAAGAACGGCGAGGTGGAGCTCGAGCAGGCCTACGTTGAATATGACCTCAATGCGAACCACCGCACTAAAGCCGGCGTATTCATTCTGCCGGTCGGCATATTGAACGAGACCCATGAGCCCCCGACCTTTTATGGCGTGGAGCGTAATCCGGTTGAAAACGCCATCATCCCCACGACCTGGTGGGCCGGCGGCGTTGCACTAAGCGGCGAAATTGCGCCCGGCTGGAGCTACGATATCGGCGTACACGAAGGTCTCGAAAACAGCAGTTACGTGATCCGCAGCGGCCGTCAGAAAACCAGTAATGCCGATGCACATGATCTGGCCAGCACTGCCCGACTGAAGTGGACCGGTGTAGCCGGCGTGGAGCTGGCTGGCACCGTGCAGTACCAGGAAAATATCACCCAGGGTCTGGACAATGACGCCAGTGCCTGGCTTGTCGAAACGCATGCGATCGTGCAGCGGGGACCCTATGGACTGCGTGCGCTGTATGCGCGCTGGGATATCGAGGGCGACGGCGCCAGTCTGGTCGGGCGCGATGAACAGCAGGGTTTTTATATCGAGCCCTCCTACCGGGTGACCGAGAAGTTCGGCGTATTTGCACGCTACAATCAGTGGGATAATCAGGCTGGCAACAGTGCCGACACGGAAAAGAAACAGTATGACGTCGGTTTCAACTACTGGCCGCACCCGGACGTGGTATTCAAGGCCGATTACCAGGTGCAGGACAATGAAAGTGGCGATGATGAAAAAGATGGTTTCAATCTTGGCGTCGGCTATCAGTTCTAGCCTGCGATATACGACCGGCGCCAGGCTCAGGGGAGCCTGGCTTGCTGTCGCGCTGATTTTTGGTGCGCCGGCAGTAGCGGTGGAGACCTATCAGGAACCGGAGAGTTTTATTGACGAAACATTTTCCGGAGAATCACCTGAACCCGAGGTGGTCTGGCTGACCGGCGAACGCAAGTCCGCCGTCAAGGCGCTGCTGGGGCATGACTATGCCAGTCTGAGAATACGCTACTGGCGAGACAATACGCGCAGCGCCTGGATCCTGGAGGAGATCGGCAAGGAACAGCCGATCACCGCCGGTATCGTCATCGACGATCAACAGATCGAACGCATCAAGGTGCTGGTATTCCGCGAAAGCCGCGGCTGGGAAATTCGCCATCCATTTTTCACCGATCAGTTCAGGGATGTACGTCTGGACAACGACCGCAAACTGGACCGGCATATAGACAGCATATCAGGCGCTACACTTTCAGTACGCGCCATACAGAAGCTGGCGCGACTGGCCCTGTACCTGGACGCCGAGACAGGAGTTGATCGTGTCCAGAAGTCACCATAGACACAAGCGGCTCAAACTTCGTTCGTTCTATGTCTGGCACCGCTACATGGGGCTCAGCGCCGCCCTGTTCGTTTTGATTATCTCGGTTACCGGACTGCTGCTCAACCATACTGAAACGTTTCAACTCGACAGCCGATTCGTACACTCGGATGCACTTCTCGACTGGTACGGAATCAAGGCACCCGATCAACTGCGTGCCTTCAGCACCGGCGAGGACACGGTTGCACTGCTGGGCGAACAGCTGTATCGAAATCAGCAATTAATCGCCGGCGACTACAATGAACTGTCTGGCGCCGCGCGGCTACCGGAGGTGCTGGTGATTGCCGTCGACGGCGACTTACTGCTGTTCACTGCAGAGGGGGAATTGATCGAGCGGCTGAAGCCGGACGGTGGACTGCCGGCGGCAATCGAGCGACTGGCTCTCGGGGGTGGTGGCCAGCTGATAGCGCGCACCGGCGAGGGAGTTTATCAATCCGACAGCAGCCTGATGGAATGGACGCCAGCGGATGCTGATGCCATGCAGATAGACTGGATAACAGCGGCTACACCTGAACCTGCGCTGCTGGAAAACCTGCAAGCGCACTACCGCAGCCAGGTGTTACCGCTGGAAAGATTTACACTGGATCTGCACAGCGGTCGTCTGTTCGGGAAATTCGGCGTCTGGTTGTTTGATATCGCGGCTATTCTGCTGATACTGCTGGCACTATCCGGGTCGATCATCTGGTTGCAACGCAAACGCTGATTGCAGTCTCAGCGTCCGGCGCGCACCAGCCCGCCGAGACCGGCGCGCTCCAGATGATCGTGCATCAGCGCACGCACCGCAGCCGGTTCTTCGAGTGTCTGCACTTCCTCGAGCAGTTCCTGCAACTGCGCCTGACTGAAAGTGCGTACCGCCCATTTCACCCGCAGCAGACTGGCTGCATTCATACTCAGCGAATCGACACCCATTCCGATCAGCAGCAATGCAGCAGCCGGATCACCAGCCATTTCGCCGCACACGCTGACCGGCCTGTCCGCAGCATGAGCCTCCTGGATCACCTTATGAATGGCGCGCAACACGGATGGATGCAGCGCATCGTAAAGATCTGCAACCTGGCTGTTGTTGCGATCCACTGCAAGCAGGTACTGGGTAAGGTCGTTGGAGCCGACGGAGAAGAAATCCACCCGTCGCGCCATCGCCTGAACCTGAAATACCGCCGAAGGAATCTCGATCATGACTCCGATCTGCGGATAGTCGACAGCCTCGCCTTCCTCGAGCACTTCGTCATAGGCGCGCCTGATCAAGCCAAGCGCTGCGTCGATTTCTCCGACGCTACTGATCATGGGTAGCAACAAGCGGAGATTATTCAGGCCGGCCGCAGCCCGAAACACTGCGCGCAGCTGGGTCAGAAAAATCTCCGGGTGATCCAGCGAAATGCGAATTCCACGCCAGCCGAGAAACGGGTTTTCTTCCACAACCGGAAAATACGACAGCATCTTGTCGCCGCCGATATCGAGCGTACGCACCGTTACCGGCGCCGGTGCAAAGGCTTCCAGCACCTGTCGATAGGTGCGGCGCTGTTCTTCCTCACCCGGGAAACGATCACGTATCAGGAACGGCACTTCAGTGCGGTACAGGCCGACGCCTTCCGCACCACTGCGTAGCGACGGCGTAATATCCGTCAGCAGACCGGTATTGGCATACAGCGGCACATGCACGCCGTCGAGCGTCTGCGACGGCAGCTCGATCAGGTCGAGCAATTCGTGGGTGAGCTCCTCCTCTTCGCGTTGCAGGCGAGCGAACTCTTTGCGTATGTCCGCAGACGGCCGCACAAACAGGCGTGACTGGTATCCATCGACCACCAGCTCCTGGCCATCCAGACGACTTACCGGCAGGTCGTCGACGCCCATCACCGCCGGCACTCCGAGGGCGCGCGCAATGATGGCGACATGCGAGGCGCTGGAACCGCGCGCCGACACCACCCCAACCAACTGCGTCACCGGCACTTCGGCAAGCTGACTGGCGCTGACTTCCTCGCCCACCAGGATCGTATCTTTGGGGTATTCACGCGCGCCCGGCTGAAAACTGTGCAGGCGCTCCAGAATGCGTCGACCCAGATCGCGGATGTCACCGGCGCGTTCGCGCAGGTAGGCATCTTCCATATCCTCAAAAGCCGCTACATGCTCGCGCAGGGTGTCGCGCAATGCGCCCGGTGCCCAGTTGCCGGCGCGAATTTTCTCGATCGTGCCATCCACCAGGTTTTCGCTGCGCAACATCAGGATCAGCGCATCGAACAGCGCAATATCCTCTGCCGCCAGCGAATCGACCATGCGCGCCGACATCATGCGCATGTCACGCTCGACACCTGCAACAGCCGTGTGAAACTCACTGATTTCGCTATCGACGTCCGCGACTGCCCGATCCGGAATGGCATCCAGATTCGCCAGCGGATACACCACATAAGCGTGACCCACGGTGGCGCCAGGCGTGCCGGATCGCCCCTTCAGGGCATAGCTGGACTGACCGGTATCCTGCAGCAGACGGGTAATTTCACCGCTGGCGCTGGCATGGGAGATCGCGCCCGCCAGCTGTGCTGCCAGCGTAAACAGGAAGGTTTCCTCCTGTTCGGCAAACCGGCGTTGGTCACGATGACGCACCACCAGTACGCCCAGCACCTTGCGATGCTGAATGATCGGCACGCCGAGAAATCCGTGGAAGGGTTCTTCACCGGTCTTGCGGCTCAGCACATAGGCCGGATGATCCGCGGCATTTTCCAGATTGAGCGGCTCTTCGCGGCGCGCGACTTCGCCCACCAGCCCCTGCCCGAAGTCCAGCCGCACGGCGCCGATGGCGGTTGCCCTGTAGCCATCGGTGGCCATCAAAACATATTGCTGATTTTCCTCATCGACCAGGTAGGCGGAACAGACATCGACCGCCATGGCCTGCTTGACCCGGGTGACGATAATCGACAACGCGCGCGGTAAATCCGGCGCACGGTTCACTTCCTGGATGGTTCTACGCAGAGTATCCAGCAAACTGTAGCTTCCGATTCAGCGAGACCCCCGGGTCCCGATAGTTGGGGATTTTTTTAGCGCACCGCCGAACGCGGTCGCACGCCGTCTGGAAAAACCAGCGGCGCCAGCTCATTCAATGCTTTCTTGTACACGGTCCGCTTGAAAGACACCACTTCCTGCAACGGCTGCCAGTAATCCACCCACCGCCAATTGTCGAATTCCGGTGTCGCACTGAGATCAAGGCGTACAAAACGCTCTTCGCTCACCAGCCGCAGCATGAACCACACCTGTTTCTGGCCGATGCAAACCGGTTTCTGGTGGCGCCGCACATACCGTTCCGGCAGGCGATAACGCAACCAGCCGCGGGTCGCGCCAAGCACATCCACATGATCCGGCTGCAGGCCGATTTCTTCATTCAACTCGCGGTACATAGCCTGTTCAGGCGTTTCTTTTTCGCGAATGCCGCCCTGCGGGAACTGCCAGGCATCCTGATGAATCCGACGCGCCCACAACAGTTGCCCGCCCGGGTTCGTCAGGATAATCCCCACATTAAATCTATAGCCATCCGAATCAATCACTTGTGGGCCTAATCGTGGTCCGGTACATTCTGAGTCATTTTACACAGGGCGCCCCGCGGCGCAAATCAGCAAACGCTGATTTACCTTTTTTGATCAGGTGTCTATGCTGATCGCCCCGCGACGCAGCGCGCACTCCCTATTATTATTAACCGGTAGCAATTCAAAATCATGGCCTTAGCGCTTTTCGACCTCGACAACACCTTGCTCAATGGCGACAGCGATTATCTGTGGGGCTGCTTTCTGGTGGAACACGGCATCGTCGACGGGGAATATTATGAAGCCGAGAATCGCCGTTTTTATGATCAGTACCTTGAAGGAACGCTGGATATCCATGCTTTTCTGGATTTCCAGCTCCGGCCACTGGCCGAGCATTCGCGCGATCAGCTGGAGCACTGGCGCAGCGAGTTTCTGGCTACCAAAATCGAACCTATCCTGCTTCCCAGAGCCACTGATCTGCTCAACCGGCATCGCGCCGACGGTGACGAATTGCTGATCATTACCGCAACCAACCGCTTCATCACCGAACCGATTGCCGAACGTTACGGGGTCTCTCACCTGCTCGCGACTGAGCCGGAAATCCTTGCCGGAAGGTACACAGGGCGGGTCACCGGCACCCCCTGTTTTCAGGCCGGCAAAGTCGAGCGTCTGCAGCACTGGCTCGAGGCCAACGGCGGAACGCTCGCGGGCAGCTGGTTTTACAGCGATTCGCACAACGATCTTCCGCTGTTGCAGCAAGTCAGCAACCCGATAGCCGTCGATCCTGATGACAAGCTGCGGCTACACGCGCAACAGCAGGGCTGGCCCGTGATCAGCCTGCGTTAGCCTCTTGTACCGTCTACCTGCCCTTCCCCTGCTTCTGGCACTTGCCGCGGCATCCCTGCTGGGCGGCTGGTTCAGCCTCAACACAGGTTCGGCGCCAGTGGATGTCTGGGAAGCCATGCGGACTCCCGACAGCACGGCGGCTCGCATTCTCTGGGAACTGCGCTTGCCCCGCACGGCTGCTGCGTTCGTCACTGGCGCTTTGCTCGGCATAGCCGGCGCGCTCATGCAGGTGCTGCTGCGCAATCCGCTGGCGGACCCTTACGTGCTGGGCGTGTCCGGCGGCGCATCCTTTGGCGCCTTGCTCGCACTGCTGGCCGGCGCAGGAACTGTAGCGCTGCAAGGTTCGGCATTCGCGGGGGCCCTGATATCCACACTGCTGGTATTCTCGCTCGCACATGGGCGCGGCAGCTGGGACACCACCCGCCTGTTACTGACGGGCGTAGTGCTGGCCGCGGGCTGGGGCGCCATGATCAGCCTGCTGCTCGCACTCAGTCCGGCTCAGCAGATGCAGGGCATGCTGTTCTGGCTGATGGGTGATCTCAGTTATGCGCAACTTCCGGTGGCAGGAACCGCCGGACTGCTGGTAGTCGCAGTCATCGCGATTTTTCTGTCGCCTTCGCTCAATGTGATGGCCGGAGGAGAACTGTACGCTGCGGCCCGCGGTGTGGCCGTGAACAAGGTCCGTACGCTGATCTATCTGCTGGGTGCGCTGGCTACCGCACTGGCAGTCACCCAGGCCGGCAACATCGGCTTTGTGGGCCTGGTAGCTCCGCACCTGTTGCGCCTTGCCGGGGCCCGCGACCATCGCGTGTTGATCCCGGCCGTGATACTGCTGGGCGGAACTTTGCTGCTGTGCGCCGACGCACTGTCGCGCACCCTGATTGCACCGCGCCAGCTACCGGTCGGCGTGTTGACGGCCCTGATCGGGGTTCCGATGTTCCTGTTCCTGCTCTACCGGTCGCGCCGACTCGATGACTGATCAGACGCTGGCACCGCTGCTGCGCTGCGTCGACACGACGGTGACTATTGCCGGGATGCCGGTGACGCGTCAGCTGAATCTGACCATCGAGGCAGGCCAATGCTGGTGCATTCTGGGGAAAAACGGCGCTGGCAAGACTACGCTGCTACACACGCTCGCCGGTTTGCGCGCAGCAGAGACCGGCCGTATCGAATGCCTGAATATCGATCTGCACACATACCGTCGCAGACAGCTTGCGCAACGCCTGGGCGTGCTGCTGCAGGATCAGGAAAGTCCATTTCCCGTCAGCGTGCTGGAAACGGTCCTGCAGGGGCGGCATCCGCACCTGCATGCCTGGCAATGGGAAACCGCCGCGGATGTTGCAATTGCCCGCCAGGCCCTGTCGATGGTGGGGCTTGAATCGCTCGATCAACGGAACATCCAGACGCTTTCGGGAGGCGAGCGCCAGCGCGCGGCGATTGCCGCATTGCTCGCGCAGGACACACAACTGCTGCTGCTCGATGAACCGACCAGCCATCTCGATCTGCATCACCGCATCCAGATACTCGACGGCCTGGTCCAGCACTGCCGCGATTCCGGCAAGGCGCTGGTGCTGGTGCTGCATGACATCAATCTGGCTGCCCGCTTCGCTGACCGCGCGCTGCTGCTGCTGGGTGACGGTGTAACGATGCATGGTGAAGTGGATGACGTCCTGCAGACCGAGATCCTGGAGCGGCTTTACGGTCACCCGCTGGTTGCAGTGGAGACGCGCGTCGGACGCGCCTGGTTGCCCGCCTGAATCGCTTTCACGTCGGAATTCCTAACAAAAGAATTTTTGACGACCACAACAGAAATAACCCTTACCTGCTGTTTATTAACTATTTTTTTAGACCGATGCGGGCCGGAATCGGCACCGTATATCGAAATACTTTACAGTAATTTAACAGCGACAGCCTGTCGCTGGTTGTAAGCCTTTGACTCATGTAAAGAATTCCAGTTCGGCACATGAATTGCTCTACCGAAGCCCATGAGCAAACAAAAAATGGCAGCAGCGGGCTCCGGCCAAAGTCACACAACTTCGGAACGGAGAAATCAGAATGACCGGCGAAGCCACAGCCTCAGAACCCTCACCTATTGCGGCATAAAGGGGCGCGGACGCCGTCGCATTGCGCGCCGCGACAAGCACGATTATTACCTCGACTGGTATGAACCGCGCCTGGTGCTGACCGGCCTGGCGGTGCTGCTGATGAGCTGCCTGGATGCCATGTTCACCCTGACACTCCTGAGTCGTGGCGCTTATGAAGCGAATTATCTGATGGCGATGCTGCTGGAAATCGATCAGGCGCTGTTTGTAACAGCCAAGATCGGCATTACCGCAGCCGGCGTCATGTTCCTGTTGATGCATTCGCATTTCAGGGTCCTGCGCATGTTCAACGGACGCAAGCTACTGCAATGGATGGTACCTGTGTATGGGCTGTTGATCAGCTATGAACTGGTGTTATTGAGGAGTGGACTATGACGCGCAAACTCAACTGGCAAACAATCGCTGCCACCAACGGCGCCGGTTCGCCGGCAGCGGCATTGGCGCTTGCAGATCGACTGGCTTCAATCTGGAAAGAATCCAACCGGGTAATGGCGGGTTATCACTATAGCCACAGGATACCCCAAGATTATTCGGGTCGAAAATCTTCACGAAACGGGGCATAGCCGGGTCGTCGACATAGACGATACCGCAGTAGTCTTCGTCGTGCTCCTTGCGTAACAGGATATCGATTTCCTCGATGAAACGGTGCATTGCTTCCCTGTCGACCGGTTCATCCGGTGGCGCGGAGCCGATCGCATAAAGGTACCATTCGCCATCGGCCTGTTCGCGCAACCGTTCCCATAGCTGGTCCAGCTGGTGCCAGCGCAACATGCCGAGAAACGTTCCTTTGAAGGCCGTGCGGAAATCAGGATCTTCTGTCTTTTCTGTCTCCATGCAGACTCCTCGCGCTTATCTGACTAAAAAAGTCTTTTTAAACTCAATCGCTTAGTGCATACCCGCCTTGACAGGATCGGCGCCGGCACCGTACAGTGCTGGCGCTTCATTCTACTCATTTGTCGGTTTCAGGACATGGATTTTCGTTTCGCTGGTTTTATTTCTGTTTCATTGCTCGCCCACCTGGCCCTGCTGGTTGCCGGCGCAGAATCACTGACGCCGAAAATCGGTGGCGCGGCAGCCGCGCTGAATGTAACTCTGCTGGCGAATCAGCAGGCACCTGCGCCAGTCTCCGCAGCGGAGACGATCACTGCGAGCACACCAGCGCCTTCGGAACCGGAACCTGCAGTTGCGCCGATGCCCGACACGCCAGAGCCTGTCATCGCGGCGGCGTCGACAGATCGACAGCAGCCGTCGCCGACAATCGATCACCGCCCCCGCGATCCGGCGCCACCTGCTCAACACAACACCGCCGCTTCCACAGCCACGGCCGCGATTGCGCCGGCACCGGAAGCCAGTGAGCGAATCAGTGCCGCATTACAGAGTCAGCTCGAGGAGCAGTTCGATTATCCCTGGCTGGCGCGCAAACGTGGCTGGCAGGGTCGGGTAACGCTGTCACTGCACATCGGAAAGAACGGCGATCTGAGTCGCTGGAAAATTGCCCGAACTTCCGGCTATCAGGTACTGGATCGCTCGGCGCTGGATAGCGCCAGACGGATCCGCAGGCTTCCGGGAGCCGCGGGTTTGTTGAACGGCAGCGCCCTGGACCTGCAGATTCCGGTGCATTACCGACTATTGGACAGCTAGGAAGAGAAACATGGGACACCGACTATCGAAAATCGTCACCCGCACCGGCGACCGGGGAGAGACCGGCCTCGGCGACGGCTCGCGAGTACCCAAGGACCACCTGCGCATCGAAGCGATCGGCAGTGTCGATGAACTCAACAGCGTTATCGGTGTGCTGATCGCCAGCGCGCCCGCGGATACCGTCCAGGATACGCTGCACGCCGTGCAGCATAAACTGTTCGATGTAGGTGGAGAACTTTCCATCCCCGGGCACAGCATGCTGAAAGACGACGACATCACTGCGATTGAATCCATCATCGAAGAGTTAAATGTCGAGCTTCCGATGCTCAAGGAATTCATCCTGCCCGGTGGCTGTCTGTCTGCTGCCCACTGTCACCATGCCCGGACAGTCTGCCGACGCGCGGAACGCCGTCTGGTGGCACTTGCCGCACAGCAACCGGTCAACGCTCCGTGCCTGCAATACCTCAACCGCCTGTCCGATCTGCTGTTCGTACTGGCCCGGGTGCTGAACCGTATCGAACATCACGATGACGTGCTGTGGCAGCGTGACTAGTCGCGCCGCACTGCGTCGATAATGATGCACAACTCGCGGGCCGCCTGCAGTGCCCGCGGCGTTTGACGCTCCATCGTTTCAGCGGGAACCGTATACAGATGATCTTCGGCCACTGCGCGTAAGTCCGGCCAGCGCATCCAGCGTTCGCGCCAGCCTTCGCCCTTGCCCGGATAATAGCCAGCCACCAGCACCTGCGGATCAGCTTCAAGCACCGCCTCTTCATCGATTGCGGTGCCCAGATCGGGCAGATCGGCGAAAATGTTTTTCGCGCCACAGACCTGTAGCCAGCGACTGATGAGGTGATTGCCATTGATGGTCATCAACGGTCGCTCCCATATCTGGTAAAATACCGTCACCGGTTCACGCTGTGCATACCCGGCGCGCAACGCCTCGACACCCTGCCGAAACTCTGCCGCCGCAATTGCGGCCGTGCCTTCGGTACCGGCCAGTTGACCCAGGCGTTCGATGTTGCTCGCCAGCGCCTCGAGCGTGGCGGGCTCCGAATAGAACACATTCAGACCGAAAGCCTCGAGGCGCTGCAGCTGGGCGCGTGGATTACCGCTGTACCAGGCGACCAGCAGGTCCGGCTGCAAGGCGATAATCGCCTCCAGATCAAGGCCGGCGCCTCCACCAATGCCGGGCAGTTGATCAGCTTCCGGTGGCCAGGTCGTGAAGTCTGATACGCCGACCACAGATTCACCGGCGCCCGCAGCAAACAGCAACTCAGTGGCGTGCGGCGCCAGACTGACGATGCGCTGGGCAGGCCTCTCCAGGCTCACCTCGCGTCCAACGTCATCCACCACCGCAACACCGGCCGCCCGGCTAACGCCCGTCAGCGTCGAAAGCATCACCATCAGAAATAGTATGTGTCGCATGCCGCCATTCTACGCCAGCCACACCGGCAGGTTATAATCGCCGATCAGTTTCAGACTCAGGGTGGGGACAGTGAAAAAACCAGTAATCATCATCGGCATTGGCGAAATGGGTGGCGTGTTTGCACGCGGTTTTCTACGTTGCGGCTATCCGGTGTACCCGGTAACGCGCGAGCTGTCGATGGCCGTTGCAGCTGCAGAAATCCCTGATCCCGAGCTGGTGCTGGTTGCGGTCGCGGAAAAAGACCTGCAGGCAACGCTGGCTGACATGCCGCCGGCCTGGCGGGACCGCTGCGCACTGCTGCAAAACGAACTCCTGCCCCGCGACTGGCTGCAGGCGGGTTATCAGCAACCTACCGTAATTTCCGTATGGTTCGAGAAAAAGCCCGGTCAGGACGCGAAGGTGCTGATTGCATCGCCGGCCTTCGGTCCTCACTCGGAGCTTTTGAAAGACGCACTCGGCAGCATCGGCATACCGGTACGGGTGCTCAGCAGCGACAGTGAATTACTATTCGAACTGGTGCGCAAGAATCTGTACATCCTCACCACCAATATCGCCGGGCTGGAAACCGGTGGCACAGTTGCCGAACTCTGGTCACAGCACCGGCCGCTGGCGGAACAAGTTGCCCGTGAAGTAATCCGGATACAGGCACGCATAACTCAGCAGCCGCTGGATGAAGAGGCGCTGATTGCCGGTATGCTGGAGGCGTTCGAAGGTGATCCGCAGCATCAGTGCATGGGCCGCAGCGCACCGGCACGTTTGCAGCGCGCACTCGAACAGGCACAGGAACTGGGGGTGCAAACGCCGCGCCTTGAAGCGATCGCAGCGAAAACCGCGGGCTAACGCGGCATCTGGACAACCGATTCAGGCGGATGTCCGCGGCCATAGCCAGGCGGCGCCGCGCACACCACTGGCATCGCCGTGCACCGGCGGCACCAGCCGGGTATTTACCTGATCCGAGAAAACGTAGCGGGTCCAGGCCGCGGGCACATCACGATACAGTCGCTCGATATTGCCAAGCCCGCCGCCCAGCACGATCACCTGCGGATCGATGATGTTGATCACTCCGGCAAGCGCGCGCGCCATGCGGTCGATGTAGGCATCCAGCACCTGCTGCGCGGCGGCTTCTCCAGCAACATCGCGTGCGGCAATATCGCCGGCGCTCGCAGCGTTGCCGCTGATCGCCAGATATTCCCGTTCCAGCGCCGGTCCTGACAACCAGGTCTCGATGCAGCCGTGGTTTCCGCAGTAACAGGCCGAACCTGGACGCTCGCTATCGCGTGGCCAGGGCAACGGATTATGTCCCCATTCCCCGCTGATCGCGTTGGGTCCAGCCAACAAACGTTCGTGGCAAACGATCCCGGCGCCGGTCCCGGTACCGACGATCACACCGAACAGGATAGCCGCGCCGGCGCCGGCGCCATCTACAGCCTCAGACAGCGCAAAACAATCTGCATCATTGGCAATCCTGACCGGGCGCTGCAACAGCGCCTGCAGATCCTGTTGCAGGGGTTTGCCGTTCAGGCAGGTGGAATTGGAGTTTTTCAACAGGCCGGTAACCGGGGCAATTGCGCCCGGTGTACCGATACCGACACTTGCAGTACAGGACAGCCCGGATTCGGCGTCCGATACCAGTTGCGCTACCGCGTGCAAAGTAGCGCCATAATCGCCTTGAGGCGTAGCCAGGCGCCGACGCAGCAGCACTGTTCCGTCAACATCGAGCGCGATAATTTCGATCTTGCTGCCACCGACATCGACACCGATCCGCAGCGGGCCGGTGGACCTCAGAGGCTTCACAGGCGCTGCGGTCAGCCGGCCCAGCCGGCCAGGATCAGCACCGCAATCACCACCAGCCAGATCGTGAGGGTACGCCACACCAGCCGCATTGCCGAGCGCACCGCCGGAACGCCGCCGGCCGCGAAATCATCCTCCTCCAGACCGAGAGCACCCAGACCGGTCATTACCAGCACTTCATCGGAACCTTCGCTACCCTCGGGACGCTCATCCTGCGCCGCACGCCAGCCCTCGATCGCTGCGTCAAAATGCCCGGCCAGAGCATAAGTCAATGCCAGCACCCGGGCCGGTAGCCACACCATCACGGCATGCATCCAGGCGGTGCTGACAGCGAATTCACTCGCTTCATCGTCATACTGTTGCTTGAGCACCGCTGCACTGCGATACATGACCGCACCCAGTGGACCCAGCACGATAAACCAGAACAGCACAGCGAACAGTCGCCCATTGGCCTCGACCAGCACCGTACCGCTGATATCCAGCGCGCGCTCGGCCGGGTCATCGGACACAATCGCGTCACCCGTCAGGGGCGCGGTAGCGGTCTCGCCTGATGCCGGATCACCACTTTCCGTGGCCTCGCACCAGGCATCCACGTCATTCGCCAGATCGCGCGGCCCGATGCAATACACCAGCACAGCGGCGTAAAACAACAGGCCCACGAGTCCGAACAGCCAACCGCTGATCCAGTACTGCAGCAGTCCGACTGCCAGCCACACGGGCGCCAGCAACAACAGCAGTGTGCCGATGTGCTCATGCTCGGGCCGGATGAAACGGTCGCGCACCCGCTCCACATAATGCAAAAAATGATGGTACTGGCGATATTCGTGCAGATGCGGCAACAAACGATCTGCGGCGATAGCGAGGAGTATTGATATTATGGTCATAGGCTTGCCAGGTCGGTGAGCGATCTGAACGCTACCGTCTAGCCGAGCACCCTGTCAAGCGAGCAAGGTTTTCAGGTGCGCCCAGTCGAATGCCGGACCGGGATCGGTTTTGCGGCCGGGAGCGATCTCACAGTGCCCGACGACTGCACCCGGAGCGATTTCCGGATAACGGATCCGCAGCACTCGCACCAGTTCGGCCAGTTGCCGATACTGCACCCTTTCGTACGGCTCGTCATCCTGACCTTCCAGCTCGATCCCGATAGCGAAGTCGTTACACGCCTGCCGCTCGTTATAGCATGAAAGACCCGCGTGCCAGGCTCGCCGGCTGAACGGGACATACTGGATCAGTTCACCGGTGCGCCGTATCAGTACGTGCGACGATACGCGCAGATCGGCGATTTCGGCAAAATAGGCGTGCTCTGCAGGATTCAGCCGATTGGTGAACAGGGCATCGATGTAGTCCCCCTCATATTGCCCCGGCGGTAAACTGATGCCATGCACGACAATCAGCGAAATCGCGCAGTCGGCCGGTCGGTCGTCGCAATTCGGCGACAGCAGGTGCCGCGCATTCGTCAACCAGTCTCCATCGGCGGTCAGTTCCATAGGCCCTCCCGGTCATGCATAGAAGGCATTATGGAGTCTCGCAGTATTCGTTTACAATGCAGTCTTACTTCAGTATTCAAGATTCCCCCGGAGCTTTTGTGAAATTAATTATTCTTGCCATCAGCCTTACCCTGGCCCTGGTCGGCGGCGCCGCGGCCGAGACTCTTTATGTCAGCGATGAACTGGAAATCCAGATGCGCACCGGCAAGGGCAACCAGTACCGGATACTGCGAATGCTTCCGAGCGGCACGCAACTGGAAGTCCTGGAAACCGACAAGGAAGAAGGTTATTCGAAGGTGCGTGCGCCCGGCGGCGTGGAAGGCTGGGTGCTGACGCGTTTTCTGATGCAACAGCCCGCCGCCCGCGAGCAACTGGCAGCAGCTGAAAAAAAGGTCGCGCGTCTCGAACTGGAAAATCGCAAGCTGAAGGCGTCATTTGACGAGGCTCAGGAGGCCAGGGGCAGCACCGAGAAGGAACGCGGCGCGCTCGACAAGCAGAATCGCAAGCTCAGCCAGGAGCTTGAGGAAATACGTCGAACCGCCTCCAGCGCTCTCGCTATCGATGCCGAGAACAAGGAACTGAAGAGCGGTATCGTCGCTTACGAGCGCCAGCTGCAAACCCTGCAACAGGAAAATACCGGCCTCAAGGACCGCACAGCGCGCGACTGGTTCATGGTCGGGGCCGGCGTGGTATTGCTGGGCATGGTGATCGGCCTGATTATCCCGCGCATCCGCTGGCGCAAGAAGTCCAGCTGGGACACGCTCTAGGCCGGGACGCGATGCAGATACACATGGCGGCGGTCAGATTCCGGCAGCCCCGCCATGCGCATCCCGGCCATGCTCCGGCAGGCCGGTTACTCGTCGGTCACACAACCGACTGATGCATTCGTAACGTTCTTGATGTATTTGTACAGGGTGCCGCGACGGGCCTTGTAAGGCGGCATCTGCCAGGCATTGCGCCGAACTTCCATCTCAGCATCGGTGATCGCCACATCCAGCTGCTGGGTTTCAGCATTGATGCTAATCACATCACCGTTGCGAATCAGTCCGATCGGACCGCCTTCCTGAGCTTCCGGCACCACGTGCCCGATAATGAAGCCATGTGAGCCACCGGAAAACCGCCCGTCGGTAATCAGCGCCACGTCCTTGCCGAGACCCGCGCCCATGATGGCGGAGGTCGGCGTCAGCATTTCCGGCATGCCGGGCCCGCCTTTCGGACCTTCGTAGCGAATTACCACCACGTCGCCCTTGTTGATCTGGCCTTCTTCCAGACCCGCCAGCATGTCTTCCTCGCAGTCGAACACGCGCGCCGGACCCGAAAAATGCAGACCTTCCTTGCCGGTTATCTTGGCTACCGAACCACCCGGCGCCAGATTGCCTTTGAGAATCTGGATGTGGGCAGTCCGCTTGATCGGCTTCTCGATGGGCAGGAATACTTCCTGCCCCGGCGTCAGCCCGGGCAGGACCGCGAGATTTTCGGCCATCGTCTTGCCGGTAACAGTGAGGCAACTGCCGACCAGCAGCTCATGCTCAAGCAGGTAACGCATTACTGCCGGCGTGCCGCCGACGTTATGCAGATCTTC
The DNA here is from genome assembly GCA_024636585.1 of Thiogranum sp. Taxonomy (GTDB): domain Bacteria; phylum Pseudomonadota; class Gammaproteobacteria; order DSM-19610; family DSM-19610; genus Thiogranum. The sequence goes on from JAGXGS010000045.1 coordinate 23,068, forward strand.
CATCACATACCTGCCGGACGGCTTGAGGTCCGCGAGGAATGGCACGCGGTTGCTGACCTTCTGAAAATCATCGATAGTCAACGGCACGTCCACGGCGCGCGCCATGGCGATCAGGTGCAACACCGCATTAGTCGAGCCGCCCAGCGCCATCACCATAACCATGGCGTTTTCGAATGCCGCGCGGGTCATGATGTCGCGCGGCTTGATGTCGTGTTCCAGCAGGTGGCGGATCGCCTGGCCGGCCTGCCGGCATTCGTCCAGCTTGCCGGGATCAACCGCCGGTATCGAGGAACTGTAGGGCAGGCTCATCCCCATCGCCTCGATAGCGGAAGCCATGGTATTGGCGGTATACATCCCGCCACAGGCACCGGCACCAGGACAGGCATGCGCGACGATCTCCGCGCGTTCCTCGTCATCAACCTTGCCGGCGATATACTCGCCGTAACTCTGGAACGCCGATATGATGTCCAGAGATGCATCCTTCCAGTGGCCGGGCTTTATGGTGCCGCCATACACCATCAGTGACGGCCGGTTGCAGCGGCCCATGGCTATCAGCACACCAGGCATATTCTTGTCGCAGCCAGGAATGGAAATATTCGCGTCATACCATTGCGCGTTCATGACCGTTTCAACCGAGTCGGCAATGATATCGCGCGATTGCAGCGAATAACTCATGCCATCGGTGCCCATCGATATGCCATCGCTGACGCCGATAGTGTTGAACCGGAGTCCCACCAGACCGGCCGCCTGCACGCCTTTCTTAACCTCGGCGGCGAGGTCGTTAAGGTGCATGTTGCAGGTATTGCCTTCCCACCAGACGCTGGAAATGCCGACCTGGGCCTTAGCCAGATCTTCGGGCGTCAGGCCGGTACCCATCAGCATAGCCTGGGAAGCACCCTGCGAGCGTGGCTCGGTGATACGGGCGCTAAAGCGATTCAGTTTCTTGGACATTTTCCAACCTCGGTCGACAGATGCAGTGTTTACAGCGCGCCATTGTACCTGTCCGCGGCCGCCCCTCCAATCCAGAGCGCTCAATCGCAACTGACCTGATAGAATCCCGGCATGACCAGAACCCGGCCGAACGAAGCAAGCAGCAACCGCAATCTGAGACGCCTGTTCGTATTGCGCAACCTGCTGGTCAGCGGTGCGCTGCTCGCCCTGTTCGGCGTGCATTTTCTGACTTCGACCCAGCTGCCTCTCACTCCCCTGCTGGCCATCATTGCCGCACTTGCTCTGCTGAATGTCTGGACCTGGTACCGCGCGCGCAGCGCGCCGGCAATCAGCAATCGGGAATTTTTCCTGCAACTGAGCATCGATGTGCTGGCACTCGGCGGAGTACTCTACCTCACGGGTGGAGCCGGCAATCCGTTCGCATGGTTTTTCCTCATACCGCTGATCATCACCGCCACTGTCCTTTCGCCGACCGAGACCTGGCTGATGGCGGCGCTTACTATCTGTTGTTATACCGCACTGCTGTTCTTTTTCCTGCCGCTTGGCGACACCGCGCACCTGCATCACAACGACAACTTTACGCAGCACGTGTTCGGCATGTGGTTTGGCTTCGTCCTGAGTGCTGTTCTGATTGCCTGGTTCGTGGTCGGCATGGCAAACACGCTGAAGCGCCGCGATCATTTGCTGGCCGCCGCGCGCGAGCAGTCACTGCGCGACGAGCGACTGGTTTCCCTGGGTACTCTGGCGACCGGCGCCGCGCATGAACTGGGAACGCCGCTCGGAACCATGGCGGTACTGATCCGGGAACTGGAACTGACGAGCACCGATGGAGCGACTGGCAACAAGCTGCGCATCCTGCGCGAACAGGTGGACCGCTGCAAACAGGCGCTGTCGATTATCTCTGCATCGGCAGGCGAAGCGCGTGCGGAAAGCGGCGGCCCGGTGCCGGTCGAGGAATTTCTTAATCAGGTTATCGCGGCATGGAAGCGACAGCACATACACTCTGATCTGACCAGCCGCTTTCACGCCGGCACCGACACGGCCCGTATCCTTAACGAATACACTCTGCATCAGGCCCTGATAAACCTGTTGAACAATGCCGCCGACGCATCCGCAGAGGCCATCGTCATGGAAGCGCAATGGGATGACGCAACGCTTACTGTACGCATTCTGGATCGCGGGCCGGGCCTGCACCCGGGCGCGGCCTCACAGCTGGCACAGCACAAGACCAGTGACAAGGAATACGGCATGGGTCTGGGCCTGTTCCTGACCCACGCCACGCTGCAGCGTCTGGGCGGCAACATTGTGCTGTCGACCCGCGAAGGTGGCGGCACCTGTACCACTCTGACCCTGCCGCTCATGCAATTCGCTTCACGTCATGCCTGATTGCGAGAACGATTTACCCTCAGTCCTGGTTGTCGACGACGACATCGTATTCTGCGAAGTGCTGGCGGATGCGTTGATCAGCCGCGGCTATCAGGTGGCCACAGCGCACAGCATTAGCGACGGGATGCTGAAAGCCGGAGAACTGGAACCGGAATACGCCATTATCGATCTGAGAATCGGTCAGGAATCAGGACTGGAACTGACCCGGCAACTGCATGCCCAGGACCCGAATACCCGCATCGTCATCCTGACCGGGTATGCGAGCATTGCCACTGCCGTCGAGGCGATCAAGCTGGGCGCAGTGCACTATCTGGCCAAACCCGCCGATGCGGATGAAATTCTGGCTTCGTTGCACAAGGATGAAGGTGATTCGAGCATTGCACCGGCAGACAATCCGCTGTCGGTACGGCGCCTGGAGTGGGAACACCTGCAGAAAGTACTGGCGGAATGCAGCGGAAACATTTCCGCGGCGGCGCGTAAACTGCGCATGCATCGGCGCACTTTGCAGAGAAAGCTGGCGAAAAGACCGGTGAAGAGCTAATGGGCGAAGCGCGGTAATCCCGTAACGCTGCATCAAACGGCCGGAAATTGCCGCGGCGCCAGGTGCCTCGCAATGACGAAACTGGTCAGATGTTTCCTGGCGCCTGAAAGGCTACTGGCTTGCCAGCCACAGGGTGACGCGCCGGTTCGCCGCCAGGGCTTTGGCATTTTTTGCCGGATCGATCGATTCGCGCGTACCGAAAATCCGGGTTTCGATCAGCTTGCCCGATAACCCCCGGGAACGCAGGAAGCGCGTCACCATGGCCGCACGTCGCCGCGATAACTCCAGATTGTAACGTTCATCGCCACGCGCATCGGAAAAGCCACCCAGGACCACGCGCACGTTCGGCTGTCTGCGTGCCTGGCGAGCGAATACTTCAAGGGCCTTGCGGGCCTGGAGGTCCAGAAGATCGCTGGCGGTTTCGAAATACACGGTCTCTTCCACGAGCGGATCGAAATCCAGAGAGAACAATGCCGCAGTGCATTCCTTGAAGGTCGATAACGCCGTGCGGAAACGCACCGGCACCAGGACGACTTCGACCTCAGCTTTGCCGCCGCCCAGGTCAGCGAATCTGAATACCTGCTGCCGGCCCTGCTCAAGCTCGCTGTAGAGGCGCAACGCTTGTTCGTGCGGCAACTCAAGCAGTTTGTTGCCCCGCGATAACTCGAATTTGCCGAGGCTGCGCACCCCGGGCTGGTGCTGCCAGGGCGGTGCCTCGGAACGCACTTCTACCGTCTGATTCTGAACCGGGGGCTGATCAACCGCCATGGAAAACTGCATGCGCCGCCCGGAACTCTGCTCAAAGCGCACCCGACCGAAGCGGGGGATCTCGTGCACCAGCGCACACTGTCGAGCGCTGCTTTCGACTGCCCAGCTGGAATCTTCCCAACTCACCTGAAACTGCTGGGAACCTGCGTTCGCCGCAGCGCTGCACAGCAACGTGGCCGCGCCGCACAAGTGCCCCAGGCGTCTCCCACTCTCACGAGAATTATGCATGTTCCTGTGTCGACGATTGTATGACGCTCCTTGAGCAAGTTATCGCTAGGGGCTTCTACGGGGATTGCAGGCAGAACTCACGGGCTGACCTAAACTGAAAAAGACACGGAAATACAGCGCTGCCGGGAAGATCAGCCAAAAACCCATAACAGAGGGACTGTTTATGAGCAGGAAGATTGCACTGGAAGTTCAGTCATTGATAGATGCGCAGGATAATCCCTTCGCACTGATCGATTCGAACTACAATATTGTTTCCGCCAACAAGGCCTACCAACAGGCTTATGCGACGTCTGCGAACAACATCATCGGCAAAAAATGCCATGAAGTTTCGCACCGCTCGCAGGTGCCGTGCCACCTGAATGGTGAGGATTGCCCGCACCAGCAACTGTTCGCCACGCGCCAGCCCAGCCAGGCGCTGCACATCCACTACGACACCAATGCCCAGCCGGAACATGTGCGCATCAAGGCAAGTCCGATATCCGGGCCCGACGGGGAACTGTATATGGGCGAGTCCATAACGACTTTCGCACATAGCGACGATCTCGACTGCGTGCAACAAAAGCAGATAGGAAGATCCAGCGCATTCATGGATTGCTTTTCCATGCTCACAAAGGCCACGAATTCCGGAGCGCCAATGCTGCTGCGCGGCGAGCCTGGAGTCGGCACCGATCTGGCGGCTGAATACATTCATACCCATTCCGCACGCGCCGGACAGCCGTTCTCCATCATCGACTGCAAGGCGTTTGAAGAGTCGGCACTGGAAAGCGAACTGTTCGGTCATGAAGCCGGTGCCTTCACTGCCTGCAGCGGCCGGCGCTATGGCCTGTTCGAGCAGAGCGACGGTGGCACATTGTTCTTCAGCGAAATCGCCGATCTACCTGTAACATTACAGCGGCGTCTGCTGCGGGCGATGGAATCCGGTCAGTTCCAGCGAGTTGGCGGTCAGGAAACAGTTTCCGCCGATGTGCGCATCATCTGCGCAAGTGCCGCGAATCTGCCGCAACTGCTCGTCGACAGACAGCTCGACGCCGCATTTTATCGCCGCATCGAAGAGAACGCGATCGACATACCGCCGCTGCGCAAGCGCCGCGCCGATATTGCAGCACTGGCTAATGCGCTGCTGCAGCGCATGGGCACACGCGATGATCCGAACCACCAGCTCAGCGATGAAGCGGTGGAGGTTTTATTGCGCTACGACTATCCCGGCAATGTGCGCGAACTGCGGCACATCCTTCAGGAAGCCGTGGCGCAGAGCAGTAACGGGATCATTACGCCACGGCAGATACGCATCCACAACACGCCAACGGCACATCAAGCCCACGGGGATTTCCATTTTACCGATGGACAGGGCAAGGGACCGTCGATGAAAGGCCTGGAATCCCGTTACATTGCCGAGCTGCTCTCGGAACATCGCGGCAAGCGTGCCAAGGTCGCCGAGATCCTCGGCATCAGCGAGCGCACCCTGTACCGCAAGTTGAAGCTCTACGGCCTGCAGGGAGTCGGACGCGCGATGTAATCAGCAGACGCCGGCGTCAGGCCGGCACCAGCAACAGATGTCGATAGCCGCCTGCGCTGAGCGTGCAAGCGCATTTATGTAGCGCCATCACGTCGGCCGCAGAGAGAGGCTGCGGCTGCCCGGTTCCGAGTACCGCGGCTATCTCGCCCGGGGTGGCGCCGCAACCGATCCCGTCGTGGATGCGCAGCATCAGCGTCCACCCAGCGCGACAGCCCGCGACAGTTTCCACTTTGATGATGCCTGCGCGGCGCAGGCGCCCCTGTTCCGGATTGCGGCGCAAGAATTCCCAGGCCCAAGTGGCACTGTCAAGTGCAGCTGTAAACGTATATTGTTGCGCTTCGTTCCAATGTTGTTCAGACATCATTCCAGACCAGGGTAAGCACAGGTTCCTCGGCATGCATACAGCACCCTCACTCCTGCAGATGATCGATGCATTGATCGCCACGCCGTCGATCAGCAGCGCCAATCCGCAGCTCGACCAGGGCAACCGGCCGGTGATCGACCTGCTGGCCGGCTGGCTCACCGACAGAGGTTATCAGGTCGAGATTATGCCGGTTCCCGGCCGACCCGATAAAGCCAACCTGATTGCCACTCTGGGTAGCGGGCCCGGCGGGCTGGTGCTGGCCGGTCATACCGACACGGTGCCTTATGACGAGGGCCGCTGGCAACATGATCCGTTCCGGCTCAGCGAGGCGGATGGTCGCCTGTACGGACTCGGCACGTCCGATATGAAAGCCTTTCTTGCCATCGCCATCGATGCCGCGAGTCTGTATACGGCCGGGCAGCTGCGCGAACCGCTGATCCTGGTGGCCACCGCTGACGAGGAAAGCTCCATGGACGGCGCCAAGGCACTGGTCAGCGCCCATCGCCCCCAGGCACGTTATGCGGTCATCGGTGAACCGACCGGCATGCGCCCGGTGCGTATGCACAAGGGCATACTGATGGAGGCGATCCAGCTCAAGGGACGCTCCGGTCATTCGAGCGATCCGGCACTGGGCAACAGCGCCCTCGAAGGCATGCACAAGGTAATAGGTGAATTGCTGCGCTGGCGCGGAGAACTGCAGGCGCAGCACCGCAATCCGCTGTTTGCGGTGCCGTTCCCGACGCTCAATCTGGGACACATCCATGGTGGCGACAACCCGAACCGGATCTGCCCCGAGTGTGAGCTGCAGATCGATCTGCGCCCCCTGCCCGGTATGGACCTGGATGCATTGCGCCATACTATGCAGCAACGCCTGCAGCGCGTTATCCAGGATACCGGCCTCGAACTGAGTTGCCGACCGCTGTTCGACGGCACTCCGGCAATGGAAACACCGGCCAGCTCGGAAATCGTACTCGCCACCGAACAGCTCACCGGCTACGCCGCATCGGCGGTGGCCTTCGGTACCGAGGGACCCTACTTCCAGGCGCTCGGCATGAACACGGTGGTGATGGGTCCGGGTGACATCGAACAGGCGCACCAACCGGATGAATATCTGTCCCTGGCGCGTATCCAGCCAACCATCGATGTGCTGCGCCAGCTGATCCAGCGCTTCTGCGTCGCACCCGGCGAACCACCGTAAGCACAGCGCAGCGCTTTCACTAAAGTTGTTTTTCGCGCAACGAAACCGTTACTCTAGCGATTATGACCAACAGGCAGAATAAACAATTACAAAACGCTTTCGTGTCCAGCATTCGCCATGCAGCACCTTATATACAGGCGCATCGTGGCAAGACCGTGGTAATCACCTTCGGCGGCGAAACCGTCGATGAGCAATTCGATCGCCTGGTTCACGACATCGCATTACTGCATACGCTGGGCATCCGCCTGGTGCTGGTGCATGGCGCACGCCCTCAGATCGAGCAACGGCTTCAGCACCGGCAGGCGGAAATCCGCTATGTAAACGGCTTGCGGGTAACTGACGATACAGCGCTCGCTGCCGTGAAAGATGCGGTTGGCAGCCTGCGCGTCGACATCGAGGCCAAGCTTTCCATGAGCCTCGTCAATACGCCCACCGCGGGTGCACGGATCGGTGTAGCAACCGGCAACTTCGTCATTGCCAAACCCCTGGGCATACGTGACGGAGTCGATTACTGCCATACCGGTAGCGTGCGACGCATCGATGCGCAGGGCATCCACCAGCAGCTGGACGCCGACCGCGTGGTGCTGCTGTCCCCGCTCGGCTATTCACCCACCGGCGAAGTATTCAACCTCAGTGCCGAAGAAGTGGCGACTGCAGCGGCAGTGGCTCTGCATGCGGAAAAGCTCGTACTACTGGTGCAGGGAAAGGGCTTGCGCGATGCGCGGCGGCACCCGATCCGGGAGCTGTCACTGGAAGGCGCCGAACAGGTTCTGCAATCGCGCCGCAAGCTGGACAGCGAATGGGTTCGCCACCTCAACAGCGCCATAGAAAGTTGCCGCAGCGGCGTGAAGCGCACGCACCTGATCGATCATCATGCCGATGGCGGCCTGTTACAGGAGCTGTTCACGCGTGACGGTGTGGGCACGCTGATCAGCGCGGAAACCTATGAGGGCCTGCGCCGCGCCACCATCGACGACGTCGGCGGCATACTGCAACTGATCGCTCCACTGGAAGAAGCCGGCGTGCTGGTCAAGCGGTCGCGGGAAATGCTGGAAATGGAAACCGACCATTTCCTGGTAGTCAAACGCGACGGCATGATCATCGCCTGTGCGGCGTTGTATCCATATGAGGAAGGCTTCGCAGAATTGTCCTGTCTGGCAGTGCACACTGACTATCGCACCGAGGGACGCGGCAGCGCCCTGCTTGAAGCGATAGAGAGACATGCCCGGCACAACAGGATCACACAGTTGTTCGTACTGACTACCCAGACCTCGCACTGGTTCCGCGAGCGCGGCTTCCGCCCCGCCGAAACGGCCGAGCTGCCGGTAAAAAAGAAAGACCTGTACAACTACCAGCGTAAGTCGAAAGTCTATATCAAGGCGCTCGGCTGATGTCCGGCCCGCTGCGGATCGCCCAGATCACTGACACGCACCTGCATGCGACAGCCGATGCCAACCTGCTGGGGCTCAGGACCAGGCATTGTCTGGATGCGGTGATCGAACTGGTACAGCAGGATGTGCCACCGGATCTGGTCGTTGCCAGCGGTGACCTCAGTCATGACGGTTCGGCACAGTCCTATCAGCAGGTACGCGAATGCTTCGAGCGCATCGGCGCGCCCGTGTACTGCCTGCCCGGCAATCATGACGAAGCAGATGTGCTGCACCATTCACTGAACGACGGCAGCTTTCATCACCAGCGCAGTCACTGCGCGGGCGGCTGGCAACAGATTTTTCTGGATTCAACCATGGCGGGCAGCGAAGGCGGCCACCTTGGCCAGCAGGAGCTGGCCGACCTGGACCGGGCACTGGGCGAACAGCCTGATGTGCCGGCACTGATCTGGCTCCACCACCAGCCGGTCAACATCGGCAGTCGCTGGCTGGATACCATGGCAGTCGACAATCCGGATGCTTTCTTCACCATTGTCGATCGCCATCCGCAGGTACGTGCCATTACCTGGGGACATGTGCATCAACTGTTTGAACAGCGCAGAAACGATGTACTGCTGCTCGCCACCCCGTCGACCTGCATTCAGTTCCTGCCCCACAGCAATGAATTTGAAGTGGACAGAATTCCCCCCGGATACCGGTGGCTGGAACTGTTCAGCGACGGCTCGCTCGAGACCGGCATCCGGCGCGTGCGGCGGATCCCGGGCGAAATCGATTTGCAGGCGCGCGGCTACTGAGCCTTTCACCTGCGTAACGCTACTCCGGCAACGGGTAACGCTCCATCAGATAACCCAGACAATCCTGGCGAATGACGCGCTCGTCGAGTGTAAACATGGACGGCATCATGGGACGCGTGGTGCGCAGCAGGCGATCCTCGATGCTGAAATATTTCTTACTCACGTCTGCGCCCTGTTCATCCGTCGCTTCCACCGGCATCACCTCGACGCCATTGAGTTCCGCCAGCACCGTGCCCGGCGACAGTTCGCGAAAGTTCAGGTGGTCGAGATCGTCGACAAAGCGGATGTCCACCGGCTGTTCGCCGAAGCCGAAACTGAATGCCTGCGGCACGCGCACGATGGCGACCGTGTGGAACAGGTCCAGGTCGCGCGCTGCCAGCGGGTGATCGGGAATTTCGCTGAGATGCAGACAGGCATCGATAAATTCCCGGGCATGCTGCTCGCCCGCCCCCTGCCCTACCTTGCCGCATTCCACCGTTACAGCCGGACACAGTTGTGCAAATGCCATCGACTGCACGCCGAGCGGGCGCACGAAATAGACCAGCGTACGGCTGAACAGGCGCGCCAGGTGCAATGACCCATGATTGATATAGTTCACGCAGGCATAGTGCGGATTGATCCCGGTATTGTTATGAACATCGAGACTCGCGAACGGCTTGCGCTCCTGCATGATATCGAAAATCTCGCTCATCATGCGCCGCTCCGCGCTATCGGGATGATCAGTGCCCGGCCATACACGGTTGTAGTCGGGCTGCCCGGCCAGCCGCCGCAAGCCATCGCGTGCCGCCTCGACATTGCCGACAAAAATGCTCAGCGCCCGCGGCAGCGACTTATCAGCGTACTCCTTCAGGATTGATTGCAGGGCCAGGAAACCTGTCGTTTCGTTACCATGCAGCAGGACGGATACGAACAGCGGTTGCTCGCGGCGCCCCGGCAAATGAATCAATGCCGGACCGCCAAGCAGATCGGCAAGTTGCGTCGGCGCCGCGGTCAGGAAACCTTCAGGCAAGGCATCGAACTGGCGCAACAGACTTCCCATGCCTCAGGTATCCCACTCGTGCACCGGCACGCCGCTCTGCTGCCGCTGGAAGTAAGCCTCGGTCAGGCGCTGCATGTCGCCGCCGTGTCGGGCAACGAAGGCGCGCTGCCAGCTGCTGCCGCTGCATGCATTCGCCACCCGCGCCCGGATGATTCCAAGATAATGATCCCGCTGTGCCGCATCGACGCCCAGCAATTCGAGGCCGTAACCGGCCTGCGGAATAAGCTGGTCGAGCAACAGGCCCTGGGCGCCGCGCTTGCGGCCGTCCAGCCAGGTGATATGCGCGTCCAGTCCACCGCGTGCCGCGGCATAGAAGTTGTCACGCGCCGTCGCAAATTGCAGCTGATATTCAGGCGCCGCCGTGCTGTTTGCCAGCGCATGCACCAGGCCATAGAAAAATGCCGCATTGGCAATACTGTCGATCAGGGTCGGTCCGGCCGGCAACACCCGATGTTCGATGCGCAGATGCGGAACACCGTCATCATCGAAACCGAGCAGCGGCCGGTTCCAGCGCCAGATCGTGCCGTTGTGCAAACGCAGGTGGCGCATCTGGTCATCAGATTCGGAAAAGCTCATCGGCAACAGGACCGGGAAGTGCTCCAGGTTTTCAACGAAACATTCGAACAACGACTCTTTGGCGTAACCGGTGCCGAAGCTGACCCGGCGCACCGGTCCGCGACTGGCGCCGGCGAACCCGCCCACTTCCACCGACTGCTCGAACAGCGGCACGCGGGTTTCGTCCCACAGATCCCTGCCGAACAGGTAGGGTGAATTGGAACAGGCGGCCACCATGGGCGCGGAGACAATTTGCGCTGCATTGTAGTAACGCACCGCCTGCGACTGATCCACCTGTAGATGCAACTGCAGCGAGGTGGCGGCGGATTCGAGCATGACGTCCTCATGCAGGGCGCGCAGATGTTCCTGGCCGTGGATATCGAGCACCAGTGGTTTGCCGTCGCGCAGACGCAGTACCTGCTCATTCAGCGCGCGGTAACGTTTCTGATCCGACATATTGGCCAGCGTCAGGTGAGACTGGGTAACAGTCGGCAGAATGCCGCACATCACCAGTCGCGCATCCAGCTCCGCGGCCGCCGTCTGAGCAGTCTCCCAGGTCTGGTGCAGATCGTCGAACAGGAGAGCGAAAGCGTTCTCCTGCAGGTGACGCGGCTGTACGTTCAGCTCCACATTGAACCTGGCCAGCTCCGGAACCATCATCGGGTTATCCAGTTGCTGCAGGAACTGCTGGTTTACCGGCGCCGGCTGTGCCGCGGCGTCGATGAGCCAGGCCTCGATCTCCAGCCCGCACATCGGTCCACGATCCGAAAAACGCCGTTCCTCGAACCACTGGCCGAGCAGGCGAGTCTCGTTTACCAGCCTTTCCTCGAATGCCGCGAAATCGGCCGCCGTGAAATGCGTATGGGCGATTTCGTCTCCCATGTCAGGCTCGCAGGCGCTGGTCCAGTTCGGCGAGTCGCTGCGGCGTGCCGATGTCCATCCAGTCTCCGCGGTAGTGCTCGCCGCTTACCTGCCCGGCATCCATAGCAGCGCGCAACAGCGGTGCCAATGGAAATCTTTGCGCCCCGACCGCAGCAAATAACCGCGGGCGGTAGACGCCGATGCCGCTGAAGGTCAGCTTGTTCACGTCTTTATCCAGCAGCACGTGCTCGCCCCTTAGCCCGAAATCACCTTCAGAATGATGCGCCGGATTATCGACCAGCACCAGATGCGCCAGCCCCGCCGGCTCACAGGCACTGAGTGTTGCATAGGGAAAATCGGTCCAGATATCGCCGTTGACCACCAGAAAGGGCGCATCGCCCAGCAACGGCAATGCCTGTCTGATGCCACCGCCGGTATCCAGCGCGCCTTCCGGTTCGGCGGAATAACTGATGCTGACGCCGAACTGCCTGCCATCACCCAGCGCCTGGACCAGCTGTTCGCCAAGATGCGCGTGATTGACCACCAGTCGGATTATGCCGGCCTCGCGCAAGGCCTCGATATGGTGCTGGATGAGTGGTTTGCCACCGGCTTCGAGCAGCGGTTTGGGAACCTGATCGGTGAGTGGACGCATACGCTCGCCGCGCCCGGCGGCCAGTATCATGGCTCTCACAGACGCGCCAGCACCCGGCTGCTGATAGCACCCAGCTCTGCAAGTTCCGGATAACGCGAACAGACCTCGACCACATATCCAAGGGTGCGGGGAATGTCCTTGAGATACTCGGGTTTGCCATCGCGGTCATTCAGGCGCGCGAAAATACCGGCGGCCTTGAGGTGCCGCTGCGCGCCCATCCAGTCAAACCAGCGCAGGAATGTCGCTTCATCCGCCTGCCCGGGACGCAGGATACCCATCTGCAGCGCCAGCTCGCGGTAGCCGAGCGCCCAGCCTTCCACGCGCTCGCGGGGCCAGGCGATATAACAATCGCGCAACAGTGACACGAGATCGTAGGTTACCGGGCCGAGTACAGCGTCCTGATAATCCAGAATCCCGGGATTGTGAGCCGGCGTCACCATCAGATTGCGCGAATGGAAGTCGCGGTGCACACAGACCACCGGCTGGCCCAGCGCGCTGTCAGCCAGCAACCCGAAGATCCGCTGCAAGGCTTCCTGCCCTGTGCTTTCCATGGTCATACCGAGATGCCGATCGAGCAGCCAGTCGCTGAACAGGGCCATTTCCGACATTAGCAGCGGGCGATCGTAGGCGGGCAAACTGCCTTCACCGGCCGGGCCGCAGCTCTGCAGTGTCGCCAGCGCACCGAGCGCATCGCCATACAGACGGTCCGCCGTATCCTCATGCAACTCGTCCAGATACAGGCGGCTGCCCAGATCGCCGAGCAGCAGGAAACCCCGATCGAGGTCGCTGGCGATCAACTCGGGAACGTGCAGGCCCAGGTCCAGAAACAGCTGCGTCACCTGCGCGAATGGCCGGCAATCTTCCTGCGCAGGCGGCGCATCCATCAATATGTAACTTGCATCATTCTGCTGGACGCGAAAATAACGCCGGAAACTTGCATCGGATGAGGCAGGCGTGAGTTCGATACCCGGCCAGCCAAGCTGTTGCTCTGCCCATTGTTGCAGTGAATTCAGCCGCTCAGACAATGCCGCGACCCCGGAATAGCGAGGAACTAATTGAATAGGAAATCATTCTGTGCGATTTTACGCGACACCCGCGAGCCGCAGCAACTAAAGAGTGAACTGGATTCAAGGGCTGGAATTGCCCATGCATCCCGATGCTCTTACCCGGACCAGAACCAGAAACACTTTTGAATATCAGACCCCTATCCCTGCTATTTGCTGCACTTGTCGCAGGCACCCCGGCCAGCTATGCGGAAGATGTCATCACCGATACCGACGCACCGGTGCCGTTCGCGGAAACCGTCGATTCGTATCGCGAGTCGCCGTATGCGCCTGTATCCACCTGGGCGGTGTGTCCGCCGCAGCCTGCTCGCGATTTCATCCCCGCGTCCCGCGGCAACCGTGAGCAGGCGGAGACTAATCTGACTGGCGACATCGCCAGCATGAGTTCGGCCGGCACCTACACGCTGATCGGAGAGGCGGAGGCGATCCGCGCCGATCAGCGTCTCAAGGCCGATCTGCTGATTTACGACGAAACGGCTGCAACCGTGAGCGTCGAGCGCGAGGTCCGCTACGACGAGCCGGACCTGAGTCTTACCGCCAGTTACGGCAAGCTCTGGCTGGACGGGGATCGCGGCGAATTCCACAACACCCGATACTGGCTCTATGACAGCCATGCGCGTGGCGGAGCTGAAATCTCTTACCTGCTCGAACCCGGCATCACCCAGTACCGGCGAGCAACCTATACGACCTGCCCCGACGAGAGTGACGTGTGGATGCTCGAAGCGAGCAAGGTCACGATGTACAAGGACCGGGGAGAAGGCGTCGCGCGTCATGCCCGCCTTAACATCAAGGGCGTGCCGGTCCTGTATACGCCCTACATTTCATTCCCGATCGACGATCGACGCAAGACCGGTTTTCTGGTTCCGAGTTTCGGCTCTTCGGATAATTCCGGATTCGAACTCCGCCTGCCTTACTACCTGAACCTGGCTCCCAATTATGACGCCACACTGACGCCCCGTTACCTGCAATACCGCGGCACCCAGATCAATGCCGAAGCGCGCCATATGTTCGACGGAGCAAACAGCCACACCGAAACCATTGTGAACATCGAATACCTGCATCAGGATGACCTGGTCGATGATTCACGCAGCCGGGTATCGGTCCGCAACGCCAGTCGCTTCGGCAACCACCTCTCCACGAATACTTATTATGACCAGGTATCCGACAGCGACTATATCAATGACCTGGGCGACTCCCTGAGCCTGGCCAGCGTCACACATTTGCAGCGCAGTTTCCGCGCCGATTACAACACCAGCTGGTGGCAGGCCGGCCTGAGCGTCGACGATTACCAGACTGTCGATGAAACCATCGCGCCGGCGAATCGCCCCTATGAACGCCTGCCGCGCCTGACCTTAAACACCAGCGCGCCACCGAACCGGTTCGGCCTGGAGATGGCGAGCGATTCCGAGTTCGTTCGTTTCGACCAGGATGCCCGGGTGACCGGCAACCGCTTTAATATTTATCCGTCAGTGAGTCTCCCGGTGTACCGCTCGGCATTCGACATCACACCAAAGTTCGGGGTTCGCTACACCAGCTATCACCTCGAGGATCAGGACGCCGGACGGCCCGATGATCCTTCACGCACCGTGCCGATCTTCAGTCTGGATAACGTGCTGTACCTGGAGCGCGATTTTGAACTCGCGTCGCGCAGCTATCTGCAGACACTGGAACCGCGCATCTACTACCTGTATGTCGATCGCAGAGATCAGGATGAGATTCCGCTGTTCGATACCAGCGAACCGGAATTCACCTATCAGGAACTTTTTCAGGAGAATCGTTTCAATGGCGTCGACCGGATCGGCGATGCCAATCAGGTGACGCTGGCAGTGACGACACGGCTGCTCGACGCTCGCACCGGCGCAGAAAAAATTCGCGCCAGCGTGGGCGAAATCTTTTATCTGCAGGACCGGGAAGTCACGCTTACCGGGGCGAACACCATCGATGAGCGGAAGTCGGATATCGCCGGTGAGCTGGACATGACACTGTCGCGCGCCTGGCGCGGCAAGGCCGATATCGTCTGGAGCCCGGATGAGAAGCAAACCGAACAGGCCAACGCACGTCTTCAGTACACTCCGGGGTTTCGCAAAATCGCCAACCTCTCTTATCGCTACCGGAATGGATCACAGGACCAGGTCGACGCCTCCATACTCTGGCCGCTTTCGCCGTCCTGGCACGTATTGGGACGCTGGTATTACGATATCGACAACACCCAGGAACTCGAGACCATGGCCGGCATCGAATACGACAGCTGCTGCTGGGGTATTCGGCTGGTCACCCGCAGATACCTTGACAATGACGGGGAAACGACCAACTCGTCCATCATGTTTCAGTTCGTGCTGAAAGGGCTGACACACATCGGCAGCAACATCGAATCAGTGCTCGAAGATGGTATCCTAGGGTATACGGAACGACCGGAAGATTAATGACTATTATGATGTACAGATCTCTCTTTTTTGCACTGGTATTCACTCTCGGCAGCGGCTATGGCGTTGCTGCACCCCTGAACCGCATTGTCGCGGTGGTCAATGACGACGTGATTCTCCAGAGCGAGCTGGATAACCGCGAAACGATGATCGTCGAGCAACTGGAACAGCAAAGCAGCCAGTTACCGGCCGGCGGTGCGTTGCGCAAGCAGGTGCTGGACCGGCTGATTCTCGAAAACCTGCAACTGCAGCTGGCTGAGCAAAGCGGCATCCGCATCGATGACGAAACGCTCAATGCCAATCTGCGCACGCTGGCAGCGCAGAACGATCTCACATTAGCTGAATTCCGTGACGTACTGGAAAGCGACGGCTTCGATTATGCCGCCTTCCGCGAACAGCTACGCGACCAGATAACCATGACCCGCCTGCGTCAGGAGATGGTGGACAATCGCGTGCAGGTGACGGAACAGGAAATCGATAACCTGCTGGCGGGTGCCGCAGCGATCGATGACCAGAACCGCGAATACCGCCTGTCGCATATTCTTGTATCGATCCCGGAAGACGTGAGCCCCGAAGTGCTGCAGAAGGCGCGTGCCCGGGCGGAGGACATGCTGGAAAGGTTAAAGAACGGTACTGAATTCGAACAGCTGGCGATTGCCGAATCGGACGGGCAGCAGGCGCTTTCCGGTGGCGATCTGGGCTGGCGAAAGAGCGGTCAGCTGCCATCGTTCTTTTCGGACGTGGTGGGACAGTTGCAGAAAGGCCAGATCAGCGACCTGATCCGCAGCCCCAGTGGCTTTCACATCATCAAGATCACTGACATTCGCGGCGATGAGCGCCACCTGATCAACCAGACCCGCGCCCGGCATATCCTGCTGCGTCCGGATGCGCTGGTGTCGGAGCAGGAGGTACGGCAACGCATACAGCAGTTGCACGACCGGATTGAACAGGGCGAAGATTTCGCGACCCTGGCGCGCTCGCATTCGCAGGACCCCGGTTCGGCCACTCTCGGTGGCGATCTCGGTTGGGTGACTCCCGGCCAGATGGTGCCGGAATTCGAGCAGGCCATGGATAATCTGGCGCCGGGTGAAGTCAGCTCACCTGTTGAAACCCGCTTCGGCCTGCACCTTATCCAGGTCCAGGAACGCCGCGAACATGATGACACCAGTGAATACCGTCGCAATCGGGCACGTGAATCGATACGCCAGCGCAAGATCGAGGAAGAACTGGAGATCTGGTTGCGCCGCATGCGCGATGAAGCCTACGTCGAATATGCATACGACGCATCGTGATTCCACGTATCGCGATTAGCTCCGGTGAACCGGCCGGCATCGGCCCGGACCTGTGCGTGGGGCTGCGGCAGGGGCAGTTTCCGGTTGAGCTGGTGTTGCTCGGCGACCCGGACCTGCTGCACCGTCGCGCCGACCTGCTCGGCATCGATTTCGCCCCGGCCAGCTGGGACGCCGGGCGTCCGGCACAGGCCGGCGTAGTGAGCCTGTGTCCGGTGCGACTCAGCAATCCGGCACAGCCGGGGCAGCTCGACTCCGCCAACGCCCGTTACGTACTGGATGTTCTGGACCGCGCCACAGACGGTTGTCTGCAGGGTCGGTATCAGGCAATGGTGACAGCGCCGGTGCATAAAGGCATTATCAATGAAGCCGGCATTCCCTTCACCGGACATACCGAATACCTCGCCGACAGGACCGGCGCCGAGCAGGTCGTAATGTTACTGGCTGCACCCGGACTGCGCGTTGCCCTGGCGACCACCCATCTACCGCTGGCACAGGTTGCGGCTGCCATCACCGGGCCGCACCTGGAAAAGCTGCTGCGCTGCCTGCACAGCGAATTACAGAACAAACTCCACATCACAACGCCACGCATTCTGGTTGCAGGCCTGAATCCTCATGCCGGCGAAGGCGGTCATCTCGGCGATGAAGAAATCCGCATTATCGAACCGGTCATCGCCCGGCTGAAAAGCGAAGGAATGCAGATCACCGGTCCGCTACCGGCCGACACGCTGTTCACGCCCCCACTGCTCGCGCAAGCCGATGCGGTACTGGCGATGTATCACGATCAGGGATTACCGGTACTGAAACATGTCGGCTTCGGCAGGTCAGTGAACATCACTCTGGGGCTGCCGATCATTCGTACCTCTGTCGATCATGGAACCGCACTGGACAAGGCCGGTACCGGTGGTGCCGATGCCGGCAGTTTCATAACCGCCATCCAGACCGCAATCGACATGACGACATGAGCCACCAGGCCAGGAAGCGCTTCGGTCAGAATTTTCTGCATGATCAGGATGTCATCCAGCGCATCGTTCACGCGATCAATCCCCGTCCGGGCCAGCGCCTGGTAGAGATCGGGCCCGGCCAGGGCGCTATTACACTGCCGCTGTTGAAAGCCTGCGAGAAACTGGAAGTCATCGAGCTCGATCGGGATCTCGTGGCACCCCTGGGTGCACTCGCACAAGGCTGCGGGGAGCTCGTGATCCACCAGAGCGATGCCATGCGTTTCGACTATTCGTCCCTGGCCGAACAGGAAAAAATCCGCATCGTCGGCAACCTGCCCTACAACATATCAACGCCGCTCATCTTTCACCTGATGAACTACTCCAGCTATATTGTAGATATGCACTTCATGCTGCAAAAGGAACTGGTGGATCGCATGGCCGCAGCACCCGGCGGCGGCGATTACGGACGCCTGTCGGTGATGATTCAGTATCATTGCCGGGTAGACCCGCTGTTCAGAGTCGCACCGCAGGCGTTCCAGCCGGTGCCGAAGGTGGATTCTGCGTTCGTGCGGCTGACGCCGCATGCTCATCCGCCAGTCGCTGTTGCAGACTACAACTGCCTGGTCGATCTGGTGCGGCAGGCATTTTCACAGCGCCGCAAGACCCTGCGGAACACTCTGAAACCGCTCCTGCCGGTTGAAGACATAGAATCAGTCGGCGTGAATCCGGCAGCCCGTGCGGAGACGCTGACGCTGGCGCAGTATGCGGCACTGGCCAACCGGCTGGCAGACCGTAACAGATCACTGTCAGAGGCCGCCCCGCCATGAATACCTACACGCACATACTTCTGGCTGTCGACTTTTCCGCCAGTGCAGATGAAGTTGCAAGACGCGCCTGCCAGCTACGCGAAACATCCGGTGCTGCGCTCAGCCTGATTCACGTTATCGAACTCATGCAGATCGATATGTCCGACGAGGTGCTGGCGCCGCAGGGTCCGGAGCTGTTTCTTCAACTTCAGGAGCGTGCCGCACAGCGCCTGCAGGAATTGGCGCGGAAATTCCACATCGAAGATTGCCCAAGATACATTGCCGAGGGCAGCACGCGACGGGAAATACTGCGGACCGCGGAAGAAAAGGGTATCGATCTGATCGTGGTCGGCAGTCATGGCCGCCACGGCATTCAACTGCTGCTGGGATCAACCGCCAATGCGGTGTTGCACGGCGCACCCTGCGACGTGCTGGCGGTACGAATAGCAGATTGAGGGGCGGAAAGCTGTTACCAGCGCTTGTGCAGCAACAGGTAAGCGTCGGGGCTGTCGTCACGGAAACCGACCATACTGTCACCACCCTCGCGCAAACAGGAGAACACATGCTCCGGCATTGAAGCGGAGACCTGCAGAACCGGCCCCCGGGCACCGAAAAGACTACCGATGCGCAAGCCATCGATGCGATTGCCGGCAGCCATAACCGGCTGCCAGTTCTTCGGTCGGGCACTGGCTCCGAGATTTTGCAGCCACTGGCCCGGCCACAGCCTGTGAGCAGCGGTGTGTTCCAGGATACTTGTGGATGCAGTCTTTTCCGCCGCCTGCACGACGCTCGTCAGCACTACACCAAGCCCGACGAAAAAAGTCAGCAACACCATCAAATTGGGTCTGCGCGAATATGCCATCGTGGTCGTCCTGGTCATAGTGACACCAGTTGCGGCTTTCGATATGCCTTCTGGTACGGTCGCATAGTGGTTGTTCTGGAGAGACAGGGCCGTTAACCCTGTCACAGTTCCAGAAATCCCCCACGCCGGCGACCGCCAGCGCCGCCCGCATGCCAGGCGCGCGGATTTTTCCTCAGAGATGCTGTTCAGGGGTACGGTAAGACGCGTCAAGCCAGCAGCGTGGCAGGGTCTCCCCCGACGGGAACACCAGGTCATCCTTGTTGAAATCGGCCGGGTCCTGCAATTCCTCCCCTACATGAAATCTGCCCAGTAATTCGTCCTGGCAGGGGTCGATCATTGCCGTGGTATCCAGCACTTCCACCAGATCACCACTTTTTGTGTCTCGAAGATACATGGATGACTCCTCATAAAGTCCAGTTTCAACTATAAAATATAGTCCGAAATCAGCGCACCGCCTTCCCGGCAGTTTTCGTGGATAATCTATACCTGCACCGCCAAACCACGTATTCTTCAGCCGATATTCGGGAGCATTTTTATGTCCAGCGACAGCCATAACATCAAGGTCGAGGTTAAAACCCAGTACATCGAGGATCAGTCGATTCCCGATCAGGGTCGCTATATCTTTGCCTACGCAATCACCATCCAGAACCTTGGAGAGGTTCCGGCCCAGTTGCTGAGCCGGCACTGGGTGATTACCGACTCCAATAACAAGGTTCAGGAAGTGAAAGGCGAAGGGGTGGTTGGCGAGCAGCCGCATCTGAAACCGGGCGAACAGTTCCAGTACACCAGCGGCACCATGCTGGAAACGCCGGTCGGCAGTATGCATGGCACCTATCAGATGATTACCGACGACGGCGTACAGTTCGACGCCGATATACCTCCGTTCACGCTCTCCATCCCCCGCACACTCCACTAGACGCCCATGGGCGTCTACGCCATTGGCGATTTGCAGGGCTGCTTCGACGAACTGGAGGCACTGCTCGACAAGATCGGCTTCGATCCTCGCCACGACTCCCTGTGGTTCGCCGGCGATGTAGTGAATCGCGGACCCAAATCACTGCAAACGCTTCGCTTCGTCCACAAACTCAACGCCACCATGGTGCTCGGCAATCACGACCTGCACCTGCTGGCTTCGGCTCATATCCCCCGCTATCGCAAGCATAAGGACACCCTCGAGCAGATCATGCGCGCGCCCGATGGCGCCGAGCTGCTGGACTGGCTGCGCCACCAGCCATTGCTGCATCACGATCCGCACAGCGGCTATACCATGCTGCATGCCGGCCTGCCGCCGCAATGGGATCTGGAGGCGGCAAAAACTCACGCTGCCGAGGTGTCCAGGGTGCTGCGCGGCAAAAACTATGCAGACTTTTTGCAGGAAATGTACGGCAATCATCCCACCCACTGGTCCGAATCACTGGAACACTGGGACCGCCTGCGCTTTATCACCAACTGTTTCACCCGATTGCGCTACTGCGATACCAATGGCCATCTGGCACTGGAATACAAGGGTCCGCCGGGCACTCAGCCCAAACATCTGAAGCCCTGGTTCGAATGGCCACACCGCAAAAGTCGCGACATGAAAATCCTGTTCGGGCACTGGTCAACACTCGGCGCCCTCGATGGCGCCGGCGTTCATGCGCTCGACACCGGCTGCCTGTGGGGTGGCCAGTTGACGGCGCTGCGGCTGGATACGCAGCCTCCACAGCGAATCGAATACCAGTGCCCCGGTGCCGCCCGCCCCGGCCAGGAACAGTGACCTGGAGCCCGGACGGGTAGGTGGGACTTCGGGGAACGCCCGTGCTGCAGTCAGGCAGCCGACCCGATTACTCCCGGATGCCGGGCTCCTGGGCCGGGGCGCGGTTGGCGAACGGGGTGCCGAGCGGCCGGCAATTTTTGAGGATGACGCGGCCTTCCAGCATATTGCCCCTGGAATATTCGCTGAACACGCAGGTATTGTTCGCCGGGTTGTAATTCTCGACCCACAGGTTGTCATCTTTCCAGGTAGTGACTATGTGGTAGTGGTCATCCGGAACCGTGATGGTCATGACACCGCCCCAGCGCTTGACAAAGATCTGCTGGAAATAAAAGTAGTAGGCGGCCCAGCCAACGAACAGCACCACTGCCGCCCCGATCAGCGCAGCCTTAAGGTTGTCCATTTTGATTCCGACCGTCACCACGACCGTGATAGCCAGACCAAACACCAGAGCCCAGTACAGATAAGTAATCATGTTGGAATTCCTTTCTTGTTCATGCGATGCGGTCCATCACTATAAAATCAAAATCATATTCGTTACGTTGGTCGGCGTGATGCGATTCGCGTTCGACCTCTCGCCATTGTTGCGCATCGATCGGCGGAAACCAGGTATCGCCTTCCACCTCGGCTTTCACCAGCGTGAGATACAGCCGCTGCGCGCGCTCCAGGGTTTCCCGAAAGATCTCTTCACCGCCAATCACCATCACCTCTTCGGATTTGCCCGCGCCCTCCAGCGCCTGTTCGATCGAATTGACCACCACAGCGCCTTCAGCCCGGTAATTCGTATCCCGGGTGACCACGATATTATCACGCCCCGGCAGCGGCCGGCCGATCGACTCCCAGGTTTTGCGTCCCATGACAATCGGCTTGCCCATGGTCAGTGCCTTGAAATGTTTCAGGTCGTCGGACAACCGCCACGGCAGTTCATTGTCACGCCCAATGACTCGATTCTCCGCCATCGCCACCAGCAGCGAAATACGCATCAGACTGCCACCGGCGCCTTGATGTGTGGATGCGGGTCGTAATCGGCAAGCTCGAAGTCTTCGAAGCGGAAGGCAAAAAGATCGTCAACCTGCGGATTGATTTTCATGCGCGGCAGTTTTCTGGGCGCACGCTGCAACTGGGTGCGCGCCTGTTCCAGATGATTTGAATAGAGATGTGCATCGCCCAGTGTATGCACGAAATCTCCAACCTGAAGACCGGTCGCCTGCGCCATCATCATAGTCAGCAACGCATAGGAAGCGATGTTGAACGGCACGCCAAGAAAAATATCCGCGCTGCGTTGATACAACTGGCAGGACAGTTTGCCCTCGGCGACGTAGAACTGGAACAGCGCATGGCAGGGTGGCAGCGCCATATGCCCGATATCGCCGACGTTCCAGGCGCTGACCATGATGCGCCGGGAGTCCGGGTTGTTGCGAAGCTGCTCCAGCACCTGGCTGATCTGATCGATGTGGCGTCCGTCGGCGGCCGGCCAGGAACGCCATTGATAGCCGTACACCGGTCCCAGATCGCCGTTTTCATCGGCCCATTCGTCCCAGATACTCACGCCGTTGTCGCGCAGATATTTCACATTGGTGTCGCCCTGCAGAAACCACAGCAATTCATGAATGATGGAGCGCAGGTGCAGTTTTTTGGTAGTGACGGCAGGAAAACCCTGCTGCAGATCGAAACGCATCTGGTAGCCGAACACACTCAGGGTGCCGGTTCCGGTTCGATCTTCCTTGCGCACGCCATGGTCGAGAACATGCTGCATCAGGTCCAGATACTGCTTCACCTTTCACCTCTTTTATAAGCCAGCACCAGCAGCAGAATACCGAAAAAGATCATTGGCGCCGACAGCAGGTGGCCCATGGTCACCCAGTCCAGCGCCAGAAAACCGAGATGTTCATCCGGCTGGCGCACG
Source organism: Thiogranum sp. (assembly GCA_024636585.1). Classification (GTDB taxonomy): domain Bacteria; phylum Pseudomonadota; class Gammaproteobacteria; order DSM-19610; family DSM-19610; genus Thiogranum. Next base: position 46,356 of record JAGXGS010000045.1, read on the forward strand.
AATTCAACACCGAAACGAAAGGTTCCGTAGCCCAGCAGGAACAGGCCTGACACCGCGCGCACCGGGCGCGGCTTCGCCGAGAACACCCACAGGATGATGAACAGTACCAGCCCCTCCAGCAACGCCTCGTAGAGCATTGAGGGATGACGCGGCTGCTGGTCGACAAACGGAAAGACCATGCCCCAGGGCAG
>JAGXGS010000046.1 GCA_024636585.1 Thiogranum sp.
GCACCGCTTTGGCCCAGAGGTGCGAAAGTCCCGTTGTCATTGAAATCCTGGTTGGGTTTTTTTGCCAGACCTGGCGGTGGCCCGTCGACATAGCCACGTTTTTCCTGACCGATGCCGTTGTTGCCTTTAACCAGCGGCGAACCATTTCTGGCGAATGATGGGGCCGCTGCCAAAGTCAGCACCACCGGCGCCGTGTATGCAACTTTCTTGATGAAATCTCTTCGAGACTTCTGGTGCTGATTGTCCATATATAAAGCTCCTTCTGTTCAATTTATAGTTTTCGACACAGCTCTAACTGCATTTCTTTTTCTTACTACTTATATTAATACAATTTTCAGCAAATACGAGCATCTGCTCTATTACTATAACTGTCAACACATATAATGCCTTGAAAGAAAAGTAATTTTTGGCGTACATATGGCGCCCGGACCAGCAGCAAGTGCGCCCGGCGCGACTTATCGACAAAGCCAGTCGGGGTGCGCATACTATCCGCGCTCCGCCGCCTGTCAGCGGATCCGGTAACCCACGAAGAAACAAGACAAATGATAACCAGCGATTTTCTCGTCATTGGCGGCGGCGTCATCGGTATAAACCTCGCCCTGGAGGCGAAACGCCGGCATCCCGACGCCGAAATCATCCTGATTGAAAAGGAGTCGGGTTGCGGCGCGCATGCGAGCGGTCGCAACAGCGGGGTCCTGCATGCCGGTTTCTATTACACGGCTGACAGCCTCAAGGCGCGGCTTACCCGCGACGGAAATCTGCGTCTGACCGAATACTGCGCTGAACGCGGCCTCGGCATCAATCGCTGCGGCAAGCTGGTTCTTGCGAAGAATGATCAGGAACTTCCGGTGCTGGACGAACTGCTGGCGCGGGCCCGGCACAACGGCGTTGAGCTGACCGAAGTCTCGGAACAGGAGACGCGGGAAATTGAGCCGCGCGCTCGTTTTCACGGGCGCGCACTGTTTTCGCCCGCCACCGCGACTGTCGACCCGCGTGCGGTGATGTGCTCCTTTGTCGAGGATGCCGGGCGAGCGGGTATACGTATTATGGACGGAACGGCTTACCTGGGGCGCCGCGGTATGACGGTGCGTACGACCGCGGGCGATATATCTGCCGGCTATGTCGTCAACGCCGCTGGCCTGTATGCCGACCGCATCGCCCGCGACTTTGGTTTTTCCGAGCACTATCGCATTCTGCCGTTCAAGGGGCTGTATCTGTATGCAAACGACGGGGCGGTGCCGTTGCGCACCAATATTTATCCAGTCCCCGATCTGCGCAATCCGTTCCTGGGTGTCCACCACACCATTACCCTGGACGGCCATAGCAAAATCGGCCCGACGGCGATACCGGCATTCTGGAGAGAACATTACCAGGGCGTTAAGAATTTTCGTCTGGGCGAGTTTATCGAGGTAATGACCCGTGAAGCCGATCTCTTTATCCGGAATGATTTCGACTTCCGAAAACTCGCCTGGAACGAATTCAGGAAGAGCTGGCGGCCGCGTATCGTTGAGTTGGCGGGCGAACTGGTGACCGGACTCGGGCCTCAGCACTACACGCGCTGGGGAGCGCCGGGCATACGCGCGCAGCTGCTCGACACCCGGAGCAGAAAGCTGGAGATGGATTTCAAAATGGAAGGCGATGCGCACTCCTTCCATATATTGAATGCAGTATCGCCGGCTTTTACCTGTTCCATTCCGTTCAGCGAGTATACCTTCGAGCAGATCGAAGCCCTGCTTGCCTAGCAGAGCGACCGTGATGTTCTACCGCATATCGGGGTTGGTGCTGGGCCTCGCGATCAGCGGTTCAGCTGCAGCCGAACCCAATATGTTCGGCCAGACCGGTCTGATCAATATGCCCGACGCGCGCCTTGAAGCCGATGGCACGCTGCAATTCGGCGTCAGCTACTTCGAGCCATACCTGCCGCTGTGGACCAACGTGACAGTGCTGCCGCGCATGGAACTGTCGCTGCGCTATACGACGATACGCGATCTACCGACGAGTCTCGGCAAGGGCTTCGGCGATTACAAGGACAAGGCGGCCGACTCCAAAGTGCTGCTGCTGAAAGAAGCGCGCTGGTGGCCGGCGCTTGCCGTGGGCGCGCAGGACCTGTTCGGCACTGAGCTGTTTTCCTCCCGATATGTCGTTGCCGGAAAGCGTTTGGGCAACACGGATTACAGTCTCGGTTACGGAAGCGACCGGATCGATGGCGTGTTCGGTGGAATGCGCTACCGGCCGGACTGGAACAGCAATCTGGCCTTCGTGATCGAATACGACGCCAATGATTACGCCAACGATTTCGGGGCTGCGGAATCGGGCGCCGATCAGCGCGAGGGCGCCTGGAGCTACGGCGTCGAGTACCGGAAAGGCTGGTTCGGTATCCAGCTCGCGACCCAGAATGATGATGTCGGTATCAATGGCTATGTGTCGATACCGCTGATGAAGGACGAGTTCGTTCCGAAAGTGCATGAACCCGATCCCTGGACGCACCAGACACCCGCCGCGGCTATCGATCAGTGGCAGACGGATACCGGCTATGCGGCACGGCTGGCGCGGACTCTGCACGAGAGCGATTACCGGGATGTGAGACTCGGCTTCGATGGCCACACGCTCAGTGCCAGCCTGACCAATGTCCGCATTACGCACATCGGCCGAGCCATCGGCCGGGCCGCGCGCATCATGCTGGCGCTGGGTCCTGAGCAGATGCAGGCGCTTAGTATCACCTACACAATCAATGCTCAGCCGACGCTCGAATATCATTTTACCGATGTCCGCAAACTGCGGCGTTACTTCGAAGGCATGCTGTCGCGCGGGCAGCTGAATCATTACCTTGAAATTCGCTATGCGGATCCCTGGGAAATGGCGCATCTGCCACAGGACGCGGCAGAGTTTGCCAGCGCGCAGGAAGAACCGCCGCCTGCAACCCGGGTGCGGCGTACCGAGGAAGGGCACTTCGTCAGTTTTCGCAGTGAATCCGGTCTGCTCGGTGGCTTTCAGCTGGTGCCATTCAACCTCGGCCTGTTTCTCAATGATCCGAATGGTGCGGCGCGCTACGACATCTTCGCCACCGCCGGCTATACCCGGAAAATCGGGCCTGGACGTTTTTTCGAAACCTCCGCGCGCCTGACGCTGGATGAAGACATCAGCAATGTGACCCGGCCCTCCAACAGCACGCTGCCGCATGTGCGTTCCGATATTGCGCTGTACCGGCAGGAGGGCCAGCGTCTGAAACTGTCCAGGCTGCTGGTCAATCAGTATCTGCACCCGGCACGCCGAACCTGGGGACGCCTGTCGGCGGGATTGTATGAAGAAATGTTTGCGGGCGCCGGGGGACAGCTGCTGTATCTGCCGGCGCGCGGCCAGTGGGCGGCCGATGTGGCGGTCGATGCGCTGCGCCAGCGCGATACCGAAGGCACTTTCGGTTTCCGCGACTACGATACCGTCACCGCAATCGGCAGTCTGCACTATCGCATCCCGGCCTGGGATGTGACCGCGACGGCACGCGCCGGACGCTTCCTGGCGGGAGACAAGGGCGTGCGTTTCGAAATCAAACGCCGTTTCCGCTCCGGCATCAGCATCGGCCTCTGGTACACGCGCACCGATGGCGATGACATCACGCCGCCCGGCAGCCCCGGCGATCCCTATTACGACAAAGGCGTCTTCGCCTCGATTCCACTCAGTTCGATGCTGACCCGCGATACGCGCGCGCGGGCGAGTATGTCGCTGTCCCCATGGACCCGCGACGTCGGTCAGATGGTGGTTTCACCGGGAGACCTGTACACCGATTTTGAGCGCGCCCTGCATCTGGATGCCAGCGCGACCGATTTCATGAGCCGCTTTGGCCAGTGAGAAAATGGCCTGTAACAGGGTGCAAGGCTGGCGTCGGCCGGGTAAGGTAAGCGACAATGACTGAATCACAACAATACGAGAGACCTGGCTGCAGCATATGGCGGGCATGACATCAGCAAAAACAGCCTTCGGGATTCTGTCGACAGGGCATTGGGTGCTCGTATGCCTGCTGGCGCTCGTCACCGGCCTCGCGCAGGCGCAGGCACCCACAGCCGAACAGCTGCGCCGCCTGGAGCAACTTGATCCGGCGCAACGTGCCGCCCTGTCCAGGGCGCTTGAAAAAGAACAGCGCCAGACGCGCAAGGAACAGCCGCTCTCCGAACCGGTTCTGGTGGCTCCGCTCCCGGACCGGGGAGGGCATCCGGAGGATGAAGATGCGAAGGCCGAACGCCCCGCGAAGCAAACAGCCGAACCGAAATTCACGGCGCTGGAGCCGTTTGGTTACGATCTTTTCTCCGGCGTCCCGACTACCTTTGCGCCGGCAACCGATATCCCTATCAGTGCGGATTACATTATCGGCCCGGGAGATACGGTACAGATCCAGCTGTTCGGGAAAGAGCCTGCCGAATACAACCTCGTCGTAACCCGCGAGGGCGAATTGCAGTTCCCGAATATAGGCCCGATTTCCGTCGCCGGCATGACCTTCGAGGAAATGAAAGCGGCGCTGGAGGCGCGCGTCGAGGAACAGTTGATCGGCGCACGCGCTACTATTTCCATGGGACAGTTGCGCTCCATACGTGTCTTCATTCTGGGCGATGCCGCTCGTCCGGGTTCGTACACCGTCAGTGCCCTGTCCACCATGACCAATGCACTGTTCGTCAGTGGTGGCGTCAAGCCGATCGGATCGTTGCGCAACATCCAGTTGAAGCGGCGCGGCGAAGTGGTAACGCACCTGGATCTGTACGACCTGCTGTTGCGCGGCGATACCAGCGGCGACGTGCGCCTGCAACCGGGCGATGTGATTTTCATACCACCCATCGGCACCACAGTGGGCGCCGGGGGTGAAGTGCGGCGCCCGGCAATCTATGAAATGCGCAGGGAAAAGTCGGCTGAAGAGGTGCTGGCACTGGCAGGTGGATTGCTGCCGACTGCCTATCCCCAGGCAGCGCAGATCGAACGGATCACCGAGCGCGGAGAACGCACTCTCATCGACCTGGACCTCGGCAGCAGGACTGGCCGGCAGACCGCAATCAGGGCCGGTGATGTGTTGCAGGTGCCGTCGATCCTGGAAAAGATGGAAGACATTGTCCTGTTGTCCGGTCATGTTCCTCGCCCCGGCGGCTACCAGTGGCGCCCCGGCATGCGGGTCAGCGACCTGGTGCCGTCGATCAGTGATGCGGTGCTGCCAAGGCCGGATCTGGACTATGCATTGATCAAGCGCGAACGGCTCCCGGAACGCCGCCTCGAACTGCTGTCCGTGCGTCTCGGGAAGGCTCTGCAAAATCCTGCTTCGGCGGAAAATATCGATCTGCAGCCTCGTGATGAGCTGATCGTCTTCGGATCCAGTGAAGATCGGGAGTTGCTGATTCAGCCTCTGATCGAGGCGCTGCGGGAGACGGCAAGTTTTCAGGCGCCGGCACAGGTGGTCAAGATTGCCGGCCTGGTGCGACAGCCAGGCGAATATCCGCTGGAGTCGGGCATGCGCATCAGTGACCTGATCAGGGCCGGCGGCGGACTGGCGGAAGCGGCCTATGCGCTGGGCGCGGAACTGACGCGCTATGCAGTGATCGACGGCAGTTATCGCGAAGTCGATCATGTCGCCGTCGATCTGGCGGCGATACGCCAGGGGCAAACTGTTGCTGATCTCTCGCTGCAGACGCGTGACCACCTGCAGATCAAGCGACTGCCGGCCTGGGCAGCGGCAGATAGCGTGGAAATTCGCGGCGAAGTGCGCTTTCCCGGGGTGTATCCGATTGCACGTGGCGAACAGCTGAGCCACGTACTGGAACGCGCCGGTGGTTTGACTGACATGGCATTTCCCGAAGGTGCGCTGTTTGTTCGGGACGAACTCCGGAAGCGCGAGCGGGAGCGGCTGGACGAGTTGAGCCGTAGGCTGGAGATGGATCTCGCTTCGCTGGCGCTGAAACTGGCTCAGGAGGATGCCGCGCAAAGCCAGGCGCTGGATATCACGCGCGGGCTTGCGGACCAGCTGCGTACCATGGAACCGACCGGCCGCCTGGTGATCGATCTGCCGAAGTTGCTTACCAGTACCAGGGGCGGGCGGCGCAGTGATCATGACGTCAATCTGATGAGCGGTGACAAGCTGTACATCCCGCCGCTCACCCAGGAGGTTACAGTGACCGGCGAAGTGTTTTATCCCACGTCGCATCTGTACAAAAAAGGGCTCGATAGCGAAAGTTACGTAAACATGAGTGGCGGCAGCACCCAGAAGGCCGATCGCAAGCGCATCTATGTGGTGCGCGCCGATGGCAGTGTGCTCCCTGGGCAGAAGCTGTCAGGCAACTGGTTTCAGAATGGCGACGATGGCGAGATTCGCCCGGGTGATACGATCGTGGTGCCGCTCGATGTCGAACGCGTGCGTCCGATCAGCAGGTGGGCGGAAGTCAGTCAGATTATTTATCAATTGGCTATTGCGGCGGCGAGCGCCAAGGCTGTCGGTGTTTTCTAGACCGCGGCTTCCGGCGCCCAGGAGTAGATGACCATGCAATCTGAAGAGCGGAAGGCAGCCGGCAGAGCGCAGCGGCTGCAACCGGCCGCGAAGGATGGAAAAATCACGCCGTTGTCCGGTCCGGTGTCGGTGCCAGTGGATGATGAAATCAGCCTGCTGGAACTGTGGCGGATATTGCGTCGCCACAAAAACATTATTTTCGCTGCCACGCTGCTGGGCCTCGCTTTACCTGCCCTGGCGGCATGGCTGATGACGCCCCTGTACCGCGCGGAAGTGGTGGTGGCGCCGGTGACGGGCAAGGATGACCGGCACGGGCTGCTGGGGCCGCTGGCGGAATTGAGCGGTATTGCCGGTCTGACGGGAGTGAACCTGCCGCGCGGAGACCGCAAGAATGAAGCAATGGCGGTATTGCAATCGCGCCTGCTCACCGAGCAGTTCATCAGGGACCAGAAACTCCTGCCGGTGCTGTTTCCCGATCGCTGGGTGGACGGTGAAGCAGGCGCTGAGGAAACCGCTGCGGGCAATGATGCGCCGACGATGTACGAAGCCTATACCCTGTTCGATGAAAAAATCCGGCGGGTTTACGAGGATCGGAAATCCGGCATGGTGGTGCTGTCGATAGCCTGGAAAGATCCGCAGCAGGCGGCACTCTGGGCGAACCTGCTCATACAGAAGACCAACGAGTTGCTACGTCAGCGTTCGACCGAGGAATCGCAGAAAGCGATTCATTACCTGCAGGAACAGCTCAAGCAGACCAGCGCTGTCGAACTGCAGCAGGTTCTGCATCGTGTCGTCGAATCGAAGTTGAAGGAAATCATTTTCGCCAATGTGAACGAGGAGTTTGCATTCCGTATCATCGACCCGGCGGTGGCGCCGGAACAGCCCTTCAAGCCGGTAGTCCCGCTCATGCTGACTTTCGGTATGCTACTGGGGCTGATTGGCGGTGTGGTCCTGGCATTCGTGCTTAATCTGTTGCGCCCACCTCTGCCGAACTGACGCTGTCGCAATCAGTGGCCGGATGAGCTGCTGCCGCCGCCACCTGCGAGTGCTGCCAGCGCTCCGGCCACCAGCACACCGGCGGCAATGGCCAGTTTTCCCATTCCCCCGGTTTCCGCTGCATCTTTTTCCGGTTTCTGTTCCGGGGCCTGTGCGGTTTGCGGCGCCTGTTCGTCGGCGCCCGGGGGTTGCGGGATTTCAACTTCCACTGGCGCACTGTCGATCTCGATTTCGATCGCCTCCTGCGCATAGGCGGCCGGGTTGACTGTCAGGGAACATAGCAGCAGGGAAATCGCGGTTTTTCTCATTGGATCAGTCCTCCCGGGACCGGCATAAGCGCTTTCTGGTCAGTTAATTGTAGCGATAACGGCGGCTTCGCGCATCGGCAGCTTCACCTTCAGGTGGACTCCAGGCGCTGTGCGCACTCGGGTTTGTGAAGATTACTTGTTAATTTTACTATAA
>JAGXGS010000047.1 GCA_024636585.1 Thiogranum sp.
CGGGGAGAATTGTGCTGATGCACTGTTTTCGTGCGCGGTGTTGGTGCGCCAACACTGGTTAACCACTGGACGCATGCCATTCCCTTCGCTATGGTTCAGTTCATGATTGATCCAAAAATTCTCGATGACATAACCCGGCGGGTAGCGGATGCGATGCCACCTGCGGCCAGGACCTTGCAACAGGACATGGAAAAGAACCTGCGCAGCACCGTGCAATCGGTATTCAACCGACTCGAACTGGTGACGCGCGAGGAGTTCGACGTCCAGACCAAGGTGCTGGCGCGTACGCGGGCCAAGGTGGACGAACTGGAAAAGCAGGTTGCTCTGCTGGAAGCGCGACTGGTACAAAAAGACTGACGACAGCCGTCATTGCCGCGCTACGCTCGCAATGACGGGTACGATACAAAGCTCCATGTTTCCAAGGATGGAACACAATGGCTCTCGCAATTCTCTACAGCCGCGCGCAACTGGGCGTGCAGGCGCCGCTCGTTACCGTAGAAGTACATCTCGCCAACGGATTACCCGCGCTATCTATCGTTGGTCTGCCTGAAACGGCAGTCAAGGAGAGTCGCGAACGGGTGCGCAGCGCGCTCATGCACAGCGGCTTCGAATTTCCAGCTCGCCGTATCACCGTCAATCTGGCTCCAGCAGATCTGCCCAAACAGGGCGGCCGCTATGACCTGGCTATAGCGCTCGGGATTCTGGCCGCCTCCGATCAGCTACCCAAGGAGCGCCTTGACGTCTATGAATTTGTCGCCGAACTCGCGCTCAGCGGCGCCACTCGCCGGGTGCCAGGAATTCTGCCCGCGGCCCTGTCCAGCAGGGCGAGTGGCCGCATCCTGATCTGTGCAACCGCCAATGGTGAGGAAGCGGCGCTGGTCGATGCGACAGCCGCGCGCACCGCCAACCATTTACTGGAAGTCTGTGAACATCTGCGCGAGTTGCAACCGCTGCCACAGGCAAAGGCTGGCGCAGCTCCGGAAAGTCCCGCAACGGCACCCGATTTGCGCGAAGTACGCGGACAGCACCATGCGCGACGTGCGCTTGAAATTGCCGCGGCGGGCAGCCATAGCCTGTTGCTGGTGGGTCCGCCTGGCACTGGAAAAACACTGCTGGCAAGTCGCCTGCCCGGACTGTTACCCGGGCTCAGCACCGGCGAGGCACTGGAAACTGCTGCCATCATGTCCGTGAGTCAGGGTGGTTTCGACACTCGAAACTGGCGCCGCCGACCCTTCCGCGCCCCCCACCACAGCGCCTCGGCGGCAGCTCTGGTAGGGGGTGGTTCGCATCCTCGCCCCGGCGAAATCTCGCTCGCCCACCAGGGCGTATTATTTCTGGATGAACTGCCCGAGTTCAGTCGGCACGTTCTGGAGGTGCTGCGTGAGCCACTCGAAAGCGGCAGCATCACCATTTCACGCGCCGCGAACTATGCCGAATTTCCCGCGCGTTTCCAGCTGGTTGCGGCCATGAATCCGTGCCCCTGCGGATATTTCGGTGATGCAGACAGCAGCTGCAACTGCAGTGCGGAGCAGATCCATCGCTATCACAGCCGTATCTCCGGCCCTTTGCTGGATCGCATCGATCTGCAGATCGAGATGCAGCGGCTGTCCTGGGAGCAGTTGCAGGCGGGTGCCGCGGAGGATAGCGCCACGGTGCGTGACCGGGTAATAGCTGCCCGATCAATTCAGCATGTGCGCGGTCATCTGAACGCGCACCTGCCGCTCCCTCAGATGGAGATCAGTTGCATTCTCGGAACGCGGGAAAAGCAGGCACTGCAACAGGCGATGAGCCGATTCCGGCTGTCACCGCGGTCCGTTCACCGTATTCTGAAAGTGGCGCGCACCATTGCCGATCTCGATGCAAGCGATGCAATCGCATTCACCCACCTTAGCGAAGCGATCAACTATCGCTGCCTCGACAAGCGCCAATCGCAAAGCTAATGGAAATAAATCGGCGGCACTTCCGAACGTGAAAACAAAATCTTTTTCAAGCTGCCGCGCGTCCGCAATGCCCGCTACAATGCCGGCATGCCGCATCCCCCACGAACGATCTGACCCATGGCCGACCTGAATCCTGAACAACTCGCTGCAGTGCGCGAGGTGAACAGGCCATTACTGGTGCTGGCGGGCGCGGGCAGCGGCAAGACGCGCGTTATCACTCAGAAAATCGCTCACCTTATCAAGGATTGGGGCATGTCTGCGCAGAATATCGTCGCAGTGACATTCACCAATAAAGCCGCTCGCGAAATGCATAGCCGCGTCGGCAAACTGCTGCCTAAAGATGCCGGTCGCGGCCTGCAGGTATCCACCTTCCATACACTGGGTATGCGCATGCTGCGCCGCGATGCGAACCGGATCGGATTCAAATCGAACTTTTCCATTTTCGACAGCCAGGACAGTTTGCACCTGATTGATGAATTGCTCAGGAAAGGCGGCAGCGCTTTCGCCTCCGATGCCCTGCGCAACCAGGTCTCGGAATGGAAAAATGACTTGATCCTGCCACCTGAAGCCGTTCAGCAGGCCGACACCGAGTTCAAGCACGCTGCAGCATTGCTGTATTCCGCCTACCAACGCAATCTGAAAGCCTATAACGCCTTCGATTTCGACGACCTGATTCTGCAACCGGTTCTGGCCCTGCAGGAACAGGATGAAGTGCGCGAATACTGGCAGGCGCGCGTGCGTCATCTGCTGGTGGATGAGTACCAGGACACCAATGCCGCGCAATACCGCCTGGTCCAGCTACTGGTAGGAGCCACAACGCCTTTTACCGCAGTCGGCGATGACGATCAGTCGATTTATGCCTGGCGCGGCGCGAATCCGGAAAACCTGCACCGATTGCAAACCGACTTCCCGCGCCTCGTAGTCGTCAAGCTTGAACAGAATTACCGCTCCGCAGGCTGCATTCTCAAGTGCGCCAACCAGCTGATCTCCAACAATCCGCACGTCATAGAAAAACGCCTGTGGAGCGCGCTCGGCTATGGCTGTCCATTGAAGATACTCGCCTGCCAGGATGGAGAACACGAAGCGGAACGCGTCGTTTCAGAAATCCTGCACCACCAGTTCACGCATGGCACACGCCATGGAGAATACGCCATTCTCTATCGCGGCAATCATCAGTCGCGAAGCTTCGAAAAGGTATTGCGCGAACACAGCATCAGCTATCATCTGAGTGGCGGAACTTCATTTTTTGAATATACCGAGGTGAAGGATCTGCTTGCCTACCTGCGCCTGCTGGCCAATGAAGATGACGACCGTGCATTTCTGCGCGTAGTGAATACACCGCGTCGGGAACTGGGCGCAGCGACACTGGAAAAACTCGGTGCCGTGGCGTCACACTGCGGCGTGAGCTTGCTGGCCGCCTGTTTCGAAGAGGAACTGAGTGAGGTGCTAAAAAACCGGGCATTGACGCGCCTGCGGGAATTTGCCGACTGGGTTGTCACGCTTGCTGACCAGGTGCAGCGTGGCGACGCAATGCCAGTAATCCATCAGTTGATACGCGACATCAATTACAGCGAATGGCTGGTAGATAACGCCAAAGACCCGCGCGATGCGGAGCGACGGCTGCAAAATGTCGGTGAACTGATCAGCTGGTTGGAACGTATGGCGGAAAAAGGGGGTGAATCCGTCGGTCTGACCGAAATGGTGAACCGGATCAGCCTGCTCGACCGACTCGATCGCGATGACCAGGGCAACGACAACTGCGTGCGCCTGATGACCTTCCATGCCGCCAAAGGCCTCGAATTCCCACACGTCTTCATGGTAGGCATGGAGGAGAATCTGCTGCCGCACCGTAGCAGTGTGGAAGCCGATGATTTCGATGAAGAGCGCAGGCTTGCCTATGTCGGTATCACACGAGCGCAGAAAACCCTGACGCTGACCTATGCCAGTAAACGCCGTCGTGCCGGGCAATGGGAAAGCTGTGAACCGAGCCGCTTTCTTGCCGAGCTTCCTGCAGATGATGTGGAGTGGGACCGTCCCGGCACCATCCGCGAGCCCGAGGAACAGAAGCAGCGAGGGCAGGCGCATCTGGCGCAGCTCCGCGGCATGCTTTCCTGATGACGCGCCAGTCAGACGACCGATGAAAAAAAGGCTGCCCGTGGGCAGCCCGTGTTATCTGAAACTCTGACAGTCTATAAACCCGACTCTTTGAGCATGTGTTCGATCGCCGCTTTTAATTCATCGGCAGAACAATCGGCACAGGTTCCTTTAGGTGGCATGGCATTCAGACCATTGGTGGCATTAGCCAGCACTGCATCCATGCCCTTTTCTGCACGCGCGGACCAGGCAGCGGTGTCGCCAGTTTTTGGCGCACCAGCAACCCCCACGGCATGACAGGCTGAACAATATGAGCTATACACCTGCTCCCCGGTCCGGCCGGCAGCTGCGTCTCCCGCCTCCTCGGTCGCAGTGGCAGATACGCTGCCAATGTTTACCTGGGCAACCGGCTGGATATTTTCCAGCATTTTCGCCTGCTGGCGCTGGTTCAGCCCCTCAACCTCCAGACCACTGGTAACGACGTCGGCAACAATATAGAAACCGATGGCAACAACGATCAAAACTGAGAGTACAACTGCGAAAGTACGTACTAATGCTTTATCCTGGCTCACTCTAATCCTCCAAAGATCAATATGTTAGCTATATTAGTCCGGATTTCACGGAGCCACTGGCTGGCCGCCATGCATGAAAACTGGCGCGCAAGTATAGCCTCTAAGGCCAGCCTGTGAAACAGCCAGGGCCCCAGCCTTTTAATTCAGAAAGATCCTGATTTGCCGACAGTTACCCTGAAGGACAGGCTAACGGCGAGCGGATTGCCCCAAGGTAGGCGCTCATGAATATCGACACACAAGCACAGCCATTCGCTGCAATCGCCTCACCCACACGTGCGGTGCACAAACCTGCCGAACAAATCAGCAATCGTCCCGTCGAACGCCCACACCGTACTGAAGCAGCCAAAAACCAGGGACACGAAGAAATTGCTCCCTCTGACAAACGGCCAGACCAGAGCCACCCGGGTGGCCATAACCGCAACTCGGGTCAGGAAGCAGAGGTTTCTTCCGAGGAAAAGCGTGAACTGGGGAGACTTGCCGCTCGCGATCGTGAAGTCCGGGCGCATGAGGCGGCGCACAAGAATGCCGCCGGAAATCTCGCCCGCGGATCCGCTTCGTTCGAGTACGAAAATGGCCCTGACGGACGTCGCTACGCAGTGGCTGGAGAGGTCAATATCGATGTCTCCAAAGTGCAGGGGGACGCCGAGACGACAATCCGCAAGGCCGAGGCCATCCGCCGCGCTGCGCACGCGCCGGCGCAGCCCTCGGCACAGGATCACGCCGTTGCCGCGCAGGC
>JAGXGS010000048.1 GCA_024636585.1 Thiogranum sp.
TCCAGATCGCTGCCCACACGCACCACATGACCCCGTGCATAGTAGGTCTGCAGTTCGTGCCAGCGTATGTGGGAGGTTTCCAGGTTGAGCCTGGCTTTGATTTCATCGTTATTGCGGGAAGACGACATGACAGCCTTTTCGGATAATGACAGTAAAAACCAGCAAGATCTTAACCGATAGCACAGGTCTCGTTCCAGATTTCCCTGATCTGGTCGGCCAATGTGAGCGGATCAAACGGTTTGGGAATAACGCCCACTGCGCCCTGCGCCAGATATCCCTGAACTTCATCGCTCTGAACCTTCGCGGTCATGAACACGGCCGGTGTCGCAGCATGTCCCGGCAAACGCCGAATGGCTTTCAGGGTTGCCGGACCATCCATCCCCGGCATCATGACATCCAGAACGATCAGCTGGGGCTGGCATTCACCAATCTGTTCCAGCGCCTGCTGTCCAGATTCACAGGCCGTCAGCTCAAACCCGCCAATGGCTTCCAGAGCCAGTTCCGCTACCGTGCGGATATCCGGCTCATCTTCAATCATAAGAATACGTTTAAGACTGCTGTCTGGCATCGTCCCGGCCCTTCTCGCTGTGTTCAATTCCCAACCTCCGCAACAATGTGCGGCACTCAGGGCTTTCTGCCTGCTCCGCCGCCAGCAAAGCGGCCGCCCGCATCACCAGTTTTGACCGGCTGACATTGCTCCTGCTCAAAAAATACACGGCACCAATCAACTCCCTGAGGTCTAGCGGCAAATGCCACTGCACCTTGATTCGGTTGCCCAGTTTTTCTGCCCAACAGGTAATGGCGGAGTCAATCCGCTCAAGTTCCGGTGGTTCGCCGCTCTGGTCGCAATGGTTCTGCAAAACTTTCAGAGCCGCCAACTCCCCGGCTCTGCTCAACAGGCCAGCCGCGTAATAGATCGCCGGGTTGTCACCCACCTTTCTGGCCAGCGTACTGGCAGCTTCAGCAACTCGCAAAGCCTGTTCCTGTTCAATGCGCGCGCGCTCAGCGAGGCGCGGACAGTCTAGCTTGCCGGCAATATCCAGCGATAGCGCAAGCGCCTGATTCAGCGCCATGGAAACGCCAATCACGCTGATGGCCTCTTTTGGCGTTTTTACCGAGGTACCGGAGCGTCGGAATGAAGCGCTGTTCGCCACATCCAGCATCTTGGCACTCAGAGCAGGCTCCTGCTTCCATTGTTTCGCAAGCGTGATAGCGTCCAGCTCGTCGCGGTTTTCCATGAGAGCAAGGACTGCAGCTGTGTCAATCTGACCTGGCAGCTGTATCGCAGATTGGCAGGCTGCCTCCATTTTCTCATCCAGAGTATTTGCCCCGCTACCATGAACAAACGAAACCGGCACCAGCTCTGTCAGCCGCTGGTGCAGCGCATCTACCTGGAACGGTTTGCTGATGTAACCGCTAATACCCAAGTGAGCCGCCGCAAGAATGGAGTCACGGTCAGCGCGGCCGCTGATCATGAGCACAGGGATCTCGCCGCTGGTTTGCCGAACCGCACGAATCAGCTCCAGACCGGAGCCATCTGGCAGATTCCGGTCCGTGATGACCAGATCTGCGGGCTGCTGCAACCAGCTACTGAGTGCAGACTGCAGCAGGGTAAAAATCCGGATCCTTGCGCCCGGATAAGCACTGGCCACAACGGTCTCCAGTAAATCACCTACCAGCTCATCATCTTCGAGAATCAACACATACATCGTGGCACTCTCAATTTGTAGCTATAAATCACGACAGATCTCCGGAGGCAGCGGTCACGCCATTACGTCCCGCACGCTTGCGCTGATAAAGAGCCCGGTCTGCTGCTTCAATCGCCTGCTCACCGGACTCATAGCCTTTCAATGCGGCAACACCCGCGCTGAAGCTGACTGAAAAGTCCTCGCTGCCACCGTTAAACACCAGCCGGGCAAAATCCTGGCTCAGCGCTTCAAGCACTTCAACGGCTTTGTCCAGTGAGCACCCTGGCAACACCACTACAAATTCCTCACCGCCATAGCGGCCGATAATATCCGTATTGCGTAACCGGTGGCGCAGCAGGTTCGCCAAAGCCTTGATGACCATGTCGCCCGTCCCGTGGCCATAGGAGTCGTTGACCTGTTTAAAATGGTCCAGATCCAGCATGGCCACAACAGAATCATGCCCGTTACGGTTACAGCGCGCGTATTCGCGATTAAGCTCGGTTTTGGCAAGCGCGTGCTTCAACAGGCCTGTGAGGCTGTCGAGCGACACCAGTTTACCGAGCTGCCGGGCGCGATAGCAGCGTATCCTGGCTGTGCGCAACAGGAACTCATCCGATACCGGTTTGGTCACAAAATCATCACCGCCGCGAGCCAGCACATCCAGTTGCAGGTCACGATCTTCTTCTGACGAGAAGAAAATAATCGGAAGGCTGAGCCACTCGGCCTGAAACCGTAACATCCGAGCCAGAACCGGACCATCATACTGCCCCATCTGCACATCCATGAGCAAAATGTCCGGCCGGAACTCTGACAACTCAGAAAGCAAGCGTGAGGGGTCGTTCAGGGCACGCACCTCCATCCCACCGCTGGTGAGAACCAGACGGTAGTGTTCCAACAGCTCGCTGTCGTCGTCCACAATCATCACCCGGCCGGTGAGCGTTGCCAGCCCTTCCGCCAGCAGTTGTTCTACCCGGTCAGCAAGAGCGGGAATATCCTGGGGTTCATCAAGACAGGCATCAACGCCCAGGCAGGCCAACCGGTAACGGGTGGCAAATTCATGGGCCTGACTGAAACAGATCACTGGTCGGTCATGCAGTCTGGGCAACCAGTGCGCATTCTCATCCTCCAGAAGAGTGTCCCTGACCATGACCAGATCAACATCGTCCATGTTATCTGGCCACTCCTGGCCATTGCTCAAGCTGCGCAATCTATACCCATATAACGCCAGGCCCTTTAATATCAGTTCCGCAAGCTCCTGTTCAGGCTCCAGAATCAACAACACAGCCTGGTCGTCAGCCTCCACAGGCCGGGGCTGGTGCCACACGGTTGATACAGGCTCGGCCGCACCTAAAAGATTGCCAAGGCCGACTATATCTTTTTCATAGCCGGCACCCAGAAACTGCTTTAACTGAAGCCGGATGCGCTCGCTTTCAGCCCCGGCAGCAACCTGATCTGCCAGTGGCTTTATTGCAATCTCGAGTTTTCGGGCCTGTTCGCCAAGCTGTGTAAAGCCCAACGTGCCGGCAGAGCCCGCCAACCTGTGTAACAGCTGATAGGCAGCGATCAGTTCTTCAATGGCTTCAGGGTGCCGGGATGCGTTAAAGATACTGGCGACCAATCCCTCAATTTCACGTATCGTTTTATCTCGAAAACGATTTCGCAGAGTCTCCAGTTTTTTCCGCACCTCGGAAGAAGGGCTTTGAGGCATAAAGGCTCTTGCTGATAGTCGCGCGCAAGCGCTGTGAATTCTCGCTCAATTAATGTTCAATCAAACCAAGTTTTCCGGCAAATAGCCAGACAGGAGCACGTTTTGAGTCATTTATCTCTGGGCACCCGCCTTGCCGTGATCATGATCCTTGGTAGTCTGGCCACTTTGGGCTCAGTTATCTATACCGCATACGATGCATTGCTGGAAGATTTTGAAAACAACCTCTTAGCACAACAGGTGAACGAAACCGCCCGCATTTCCAACTTTGTCAGCAAGGACCTGGAGCTTCGTATCAGCGTAATGGCTCAGTTTGCCACCATGTTAGGCAACGATGGTCAATTGTTATCACAGGCACAACTTACAAAGCTCCTGCAAAAGCAGCAAAAACTGAGAGAACTGTTCCCCCACAGCCTGACCGTTCTGTCTCCAAACGCTATATTAATCGCTGAAAACATTTTTGCTCAGGGCAGAGTCGGCACCTATTACGGGGACCGGCCCCACTGGAGAAGGGCCATTGAAACTCGCCGCCCGGTAATCAGCCGACCCATTATAGGCCGAGCAACGGGCGTGCCGCTGATGGTTTTTATCGCACCAATTGAGAGTGGTGACGGAAAACTCCTTGGTTTTCTCAGCGGTACTCTGCAAATGGATCGGTCGCTTCTGATACCGGAGCACATACTAGATGATGCCAGTAAAGACGCTATATTTCTGGTGGTAGATACGGATAACTTTTTGTTTGTAGAGGGTTCCCGGGAAGGCAAAATCATCGAGGAACTGCCAGATCCGGGAGAAAACCTGTTGATTGACGCCGCACTGTCCGGCATCAGCTTTGGCGAGGTTGACGCTGAATCAGGAGAGAGGCTTATCTATGCAACCAGTCATCTTCAGCGCCTGGGCTGGCTGTTTATTCGCGCGGTTCCCAAGTCCCTTGCAACCGCTCCCGCCGAGCGGGCTTTCAGCCGATTCTTCCTGATTAGCACAGGGGCAACTCTCGGAATACTATTACTGACATACGTGGCGCTGCGGTCCACAACCTCTTCCCTCACACAGATGACCCGGCGTATACGCTCCATGATTCAGAAGCCCGAATCCTCGCGTCGTCTCAAAGAACAGGGTGCACCAGAGGTGCGTGACCTGGCCCAGGCGTTTAACCAGTTGATGGATGAGCGGGATACCAACAACCGGCTTAAAGACAACTTCGTTTCCAATGTCAGCCATGAACTACGAACCCCTCTGACCTCCATGAATGGCGCTCTGCGGCTGCTTCAGTCTGGTACGACGGGCGAACTTCCCGAGCGCGCCAGAGAAATGACAACGCTGGCTTTGCGCAACGGCGAACGTCTGCAACTGCTCATCGCCGACATGCTTGACTTCAATAAGCTCTCAAGCGGCAAGATGCGCCTGAGTTTCCAACCTGAAGACCTGCAGAAATTACTCACCGAAACCGTCAGTAGCAACGAAACGATAGCCAGGGAATCAGGCGCGAGGCTGGTCGTGAGTGATACACCTGAAATACGGCTGACAACCGATGGCCATCGGTTGCGACAGATTCTGGATAACTTCATCAGCAATGCCATCAAGTTTTCACCAGACAATGGGCTGATCACCATTAAAGCCAAAAAAACCGATCATAACCGGCTGCGCATTACCGTCAGCGATCAGGGCGCTGGGGTGCCGGAAGACTTCAAGAGCCAGATATTTGATCGTTTTTCCCAGGCAGAAGTGGGCACCACCCGGTCAACCAGCGGCACGGGTCTCGGCCTGGCTATCAGCCGCCAGCTTGCTGTTCTGCTGAGCGGCGATGTCGGGTTCTACAACAGTGATGGTGCGCATTTCTGGGTTGAACTGCCCCTATGCGATAAAACGTTCCCGGAGGGTCAAGCATCATGAAGGCACCTGAGTTACCCGCCAATGAGCGCTCCAGACAAACGGCACTGGACCAACTGCGAATTCTGGACACCCCTCCTGAAGATCGCTTCGACCGGCTCACCCGCATGGCCGCACGACTGCTGGATGCTCCCATCGCTCTGATTTCGCTGATCGACCGCGACCGGCAGTGGTTCAAGTCCTGTGTCGGGCTGGGGGTCGGCGAAACGCCCAGGAGCATTTCATTCTGCGGCCACGCCATTTTCGACAGGCAACCGCTGGTGATTGAGGATGCGCTTGAAGATGAGCGTTTCTGTGACAACCCTCTGGTGACGGGCGATCCAAATATTCGCTTCTATGTTGGCACGCCGCTTCATAGCGCAGACGGCCATGCCTTGGGCACTTTATGCGTTATTGACCGGAAACCACGCACGCTGAGCGAAGAAGATCGCCAGTGCCTGCGGGATCTGGCGGACTGTGCCGAAGAGCAGATCAGTGCTCGCGAGCTGGCCATTCACTACCGTGACCAGGAACTGGAACAACAGAATGAATCCCTGGTCGTGCTCAAACAACTGGCAGACCTGGTTCCCGGTGGGCTGTATCAGTTCCGTGTCTATCCGGATGGGCGCATGAACTATCCCTATAGCAGCAAGGGGATTGAGCGCATGTTCGGTTTGACCGAGAAGCAGGCCCGGGAGGATGCTGCGGCGGTTTTCGCGATGATCAACCCCGATGACCTGCCCACTGTAACAGCCTCGATTGACGAGTCTGCACGTCGGCTGAGCACTTGGTCGATCCAGTTCAGGATACGCGG
Organism: Thiogranum sp.; assembly: GCA_024636585.1. Taxonomy (GTDB): domain Bacteria; phylum Pseudomonadota; class Gammaproteobacteria; order DSM-19610; family DSM-19610; genus Thiogranum. The sequence continues at coordinate 6,077 of JAGXGS010000048.1, forward strand.
ACAGGAGCGCAGCTGGCGCTGGATTGAGGGCAACTCAACGCCACAAAAACTCTCCGACGGCAGCGTTATCTGGCACGGCTACCTTGAAGATATCGACGATAAAAAAAGGGCCTTGATAGGCTTGCAGGAAAGTGAACTGCAGCTTCGTCGCCTGTTCGAACTCGCGCCCAGCGGTATCCTTCTGGTTGATTACAAAACTGCGGCAATCATCGACGTGAATGCTGCCATGCTCAAGTCGACCGGCTACCGCAAGGATGAATTCCTGAAACTGGACTATCGCCAGCTGCTTGCCTCCAGCCACGGGTCGTTACGAACTGAGGTTCTGGAGGAATTAAGGCAGACGGGGTATTTTGGCCCCCTGGAGCAAGAAGTGACCGACTGCAACGGCACTGCCTACCCTGCCATTATTCACAGTATGCTGATACGTGATTCTTCAGAGCGCAAATTGCTCTGGGTTCTGGTGGAGGACATTTCCGAACGCAAAAAGATCGAACGCATGAAAAACCAGTTCGTATCTACTGTGAGCCACGAACTGCGCACACCGCTCACCTCCATAACCGGCGCCATCGGACTGCTGGCTGGCGGCGCCGCCGGGACTCTTCCACCAAAAGCCCAGCACATGATGGCCATCGCCGAGCGCAATGCCCGTCAACTGGCGACGCTGATTAATGACTTACTGGATATAGAAAAGCTGGTAGCGGGCAAACTGGACATCAACCTGAAACGACAGCCTTTACAGCCTTTGCTTGAACAGGCGGTCACTATAAATCAGCCTTACGGGGCTCAGCGTAAAATCACTATCGATCTTGCGCCCGACATCCCCGAGACCGAGGTATTCGTCGACGGCCGGCGGCTATTACAGGCGCTAAACAACCTGATATCCAATGCCATCAAGTTCTCGCCGGACAGCGGTCGCGTCAATCTGTCTGCCCGGCAAAAAATCTCTGAAGGGAAACCAACGGTCACCATTGATATTGAGGACAACGGACAGGGGGTTCCGGAAGCGTTCCGGGATCAGATCTTCCAGCGTTTTGCCCAGGCAGACAGCTCCGACACCCGCAGCCAGGGTGGAACCGGGCTTGGGCTCGCCATCACACGGGAGTTGGTCACTGTAATGGGCGGCGACGTCGGTTTTGAGTCTTTGCCGGGCCGGGGCGCCACCTTCTGGATACGCCTGCCGATGGCAAACAGCGATGCCCCATAAAAAACCGGCAGCCTTTTAACAGGCTGCCGGCTCTTATCTGAACCAGAAAACAGATGGTTCAGGCAGACTTCAGCATCTCACGCACCACATAATGCAGGATGCCGCCGTGGATGAAATACACCGCCTCGTTAGCGGTATCGATCCGCGATTTCAGCTCACAGCTTGCGGTGGAACCGTCCTTGTAGGTTACCGCCATCGTCAAGGTCTGACCCGGCTTTATCTCGCCGGACAATCCATTGATGGTGATTGTTTCCTCTCCTGTCAGCTTCAGGCTCTTACGATCCGTGCCTTCAGGGAACTGCAGAGGCATAACGCCCATACCAATCAGGTTGGAACGGTGAATCCGCTCATAGGACTCCGCCACCACGGCCCGGACACCCAGCAACCGCGTGCCCTTGGCTGCCCAGTCGCGACTGGAGCCGGTTCCATACTCTTTACCGGCAATCACGACCAGGGGTGTTCCCTGTTCCTGGTACTTCATGGCGGCATCGTAGATGGCCATCTGTTCTCCGGTGGGCACAAACTTCGTGAAACCACCTTCAACGTTCTCCAGCATTTCATTACGGATACGAACGTTGGCAAAGGTGCCACGCATCATCACCTCATGATTGCCGCGGCGTGAGCCCAAAGAATTGAAATCCGCCGGCTGCACGCCATGGGCAGTCAGGTACTGGCCTGCCGGGCTATCCGGTTTAATTGCTCCGGCCGGAGAGATGTGATCGGTAGTGACGGAATCGCCCAGCAGCGCCAGAACCCTGGCTGCCCGAATATCGCTGACCGGCTCGGGCTGCCTGGTCATGCCTTCAAAGTATGGCGGATTGCGAATATAGGTCGAATCGCCCTGCCATCCAAACAGCTGGCTTTCGGGAGAGGCGAGGCTGGTCCAGCGATTCTCGCCCTTGAAAATGTCCGCGTAGACTTCCGTGAATTCCTCACGTTTTACGCTGCTGGCGACAATGTCATTGATTTCTTTCTGGGTCGGCCAGATGTCTCTCAGGAACAGATCTTTACCATTGGCATCCTGGCCGATGCTATCGTTGTACAGGTCGATGTTCATGGTGCCGGCAATAGCATAGGCGACCACCAGCGGTGGCGATGCCAGATAATTCATGCGCACTTCGGCATGGACGCGGCCTTCGAAGTTTCGGTTGCCCGACAGTACGGCACAGGCCGAGAGATTGCCTTCAGTGATGGCCCCGGATACAGCCTCCGGCAGCGGGCCGGAATTGCCGATGCAGGTCGCACATCCATAGCCTACGATGTGAAATCCCAGTGTTTCCAGGTCGTCCATGAGGCCGGCTTCTTCCAGATATCGGGTCACCACCTGGGAGCCGGGGGCAAGGGATGTCTTTACCCAGGGTTTGACCTGCAGGCCGAGCCGGGCAGCCTTCTTCGCAACCAGACCTGCGCCCAGCATGACCGAGGGATTGGAAGTATTGGTGCAGGACGTGATGGATGCGATTACCACCGCGCCATCATCGAGTGTGAAGGTCTTGCCGTCGATTGAACCAGTCGCCGGTTTGCTGCTTAAATTGCGTTCGGTTTTCAGCGACGACAGGGCTTCCTGGAACAGGCGCTTCGAGTCGGTCAGCGGCACGCGATCCTGCGGGCGTTTAGGCCCGGCCAGGCTCGGCACCACCGTGGAAAGGTCGAGCTCGATCGTGCTGCTGTATTCGGCATCCGGTTGATCGGCGCTACGGAACATGCCCTGTGCCCGGGCATAGGCTTCAGCCAGCGCGATCTGTTCTTCACTGCGTCCCGACAGGCGCAGGTATTTCAGTGTTTCGGAGTCGATCGGAAAGATGCCACAGGTCGCCCCGTATTCCGGCGCCATATTGGCAATCGTGGCGCGATCGGCCAGTGACAGGTGATCGAGCCCGTTGCCGAAGAATTCCACGAACTTTCCGACCACGCCATGTTTGCGCAGCATTTCCACGACTGTCAACACCAGATCGGTGGCGGTCGCACCTTCCGGAATCTGCCCGTTCAGCTCGAAGCCGACCACCTGGGGGATCAGCATCGATACCGGTTGTCCCAGCATCGCCGCTTCGGCTTCAATTCCACCGACGCCCCAGCCGAGTACGCCGAGTCCGTTGATCATGGTCGTGTGCGAATCGGTGCCGACCAGAGTATCCGGGTAGGCTTGCAGAACGTCATTATTCTCCATGCCCATCACCACCCGGCCCAGATATTCCAGATTGACCTGGTGCACGATACCGGTATCCGGTGGCACGACCTTGAAGTTCGAAAATGCCTTTTGTCCCCACTTCAGGAAACTGTAGCGTTCCTCGTTGCGCTGGTATTCGATCTTCGCGTTCAGGTCCAGTGCGTTCTTGCTGCCGAAGGCATCGATCTGCACCGAGTGATCGATAACCAGTTCAGCCGGTTGCAACGGATTGATCTTCTCCGGATCGCCACCCAGCGCCTGCATTGCGTCCCGCATGGCGGCCAGATCGACTATTGCAGGTACGCCGGTAAAATCCTGCATCAGCACCCGGGCCGGGCGGAATGCGATTTCCTGGACAGGCTCGGTATCCGGCGACCAGTTGATCAGCGCTTCGATATCGCCGATCGTAACTGTTTTGCCGTCTTCATGGCGCAGCAGGTTTTCGAGCAACACTTTGAGCGAGTAGGGCAGCCTGGAAACATCGCTGGCGAGTGCCGGCAGACGGTAGATTTCATAGGTGCGGTCGCCAACGTTGAGCGTCGCCCGGGTCGAAAAACTGTTGCTCATTCAAAGCTCCTGTCCGCAAAATCAAACGAGCCGCACATTATGAGCTAAATGTTTTCCAGTGAATAGAGGCAGTTGCCGGCAACCGGCATTCGACTGCCAAACCGCCGCAGTTTTAAGAATTTGCGGAGGAAATCGGCGCCGGCAGCAGGCAAAATAAAGAACCACTGACTGATAAACAGGGAGCCGGTATCTTGTGATGAACGTGCCAAGCATGGGAACAGGCGACATGCGCCGGTCAGGATTCCTCGACGGGCTCATGCTGGTGATGGTCGGGGCCTTACTGGGAGGCTGCGGATCGCCACAGGTGTATCCATCTCGCTCAGGGCAGGAGCTGCCCGAGTTATTTGAAAACCATGCGGTCATGGATGACGGCTTCCGACTGCCGGTGACGCACTGGAAGCCGGATGCTGACTGCCAGGCGACAGTTCTGGCTCTGCATGGACTCAATGATTATCGCAATGCATTCCAGTCGACCGGGCAATATCTGGCCGCACAGGGCATTCGCGTGCTGGCCTACGACCAGCGGGGATTCGGCGACACCGACGGTTCCGGAAAGTGGCATGGCAGCGAACGAATGATTGCCGATCTGCGCCTGATGGCGAATCTCGTGCGCACGCGCTTTCCGGATTGTCCTCTGTACGTGATGGGTGAGAGCATGGGAGGCGCGGTGGTGCTGGCAGGCGCCGGTGATCTGGGAGCATCCGTTGCCGGTCTGATACTCGTTGCACCTGCAATCTGGTCACGTGACAGCATGCCGATTTATCAGCGCGCGCTGCTATGGCTGGCTGCACACAGTATTCCCGAACACAGGCTGACCGGTAAAGGCCTCTCTTTGCAACCTTCCGACAACATCGAAATGTTGCGCGCGCTCGGTCGGGATCCGCGGGTCATAAAGGCGACTCGCGTCGATGTCCTGTATGGAGTAACAAATCTGATGGACCAGGCGGTTCGGGCCACCAGGATTTTGCCTGATGCCGGCACCCTGTTTCTGTATGGCGAGCGTGACGACATCATCCCCAAAGCGCCGACCTGCCAGTTGCTGAAGCGATTGCCGATCAGCCCCGAGCAACGCCTGCAGGTTGCGCTGTATCAGGACGGCTACCATATGCTGACCCGGGATCTGCAGGCGGAGCGGGTGTTGCAGGATATTGCCGTCTGGATGCTGGGCGCTCCCGGGACGGGCGGGGTCTTGGCCGGTGGTCGCGATATCGACGGATTTTGCTCGGGCGTGACCTGACGAGCTTGATCTGACAGAGCCGTTCTAGCGCAGCAATTGCGTGGCGGCCTCGACCAGTTTTTTTCTGGCGAGCAGGAGCCCGATGCGGGTTCCGCCACACTGCCGCCATAGCACGGCAGAGCGCATGGCGGCCAGCAGCAGGCTACGGATCTGGTTAGTGACGGCGCTGTCGGCCAGCCGATTGGGGTCACCGTTTACCATGATGCGTGGCCGCAGAGTGCTTACCGTTGCGCTGTACGTGTCTGCCAGGCTGGCCAGAATATTGGCGTGGCTGACGTCGAAATGCTCGGTTTGTTGCTGTGCGCGCTCGACGCCGGAACGGATCCTGTCGAGCAAGTCGGCGCGTTTGCTCAGCTTCCGCTCCAGATGGAGCAAAGTGACGAGATAGCGGCTCAATTCAATGTCCGGCTTTTTATTCTGGCTCATTAACTGTGTCTGCAACAGCCTCAGACCGTTGTTGAGCGGCTCCACGCCACCGTAGACATCTTCCACTGAGCTGGCATCGAGTCTCAGTACACTGCTCAGACTGGCCTGCAGTGCCTCGACGTCACTGGGTCTGCCATGCGCCGCATTCTGAACCAGCTGCAGGGATTGTAAGATACCCGCGAAGGCAAGTGCGCGATCGGTATATTGCGTGTCATTCATGTCGTTATAGTTCCACCGCCGAGACAGATTTCATCAGCGTAAAATACCGCAGCCTGACCGGGAGTCACAGCACGCTGTGGTGTTGAAAAAATCACTCTGGCGCGCTCCTGGTCCAGATCAACAATGTCACAAAGCTGATCAGGTTGCCTGTAGCGGATACGCGCGGTGCAGGATAAGGGCACTGCTGGTGGCTGTCCGGAAATCCAGTGCAGGTCCCGTGCTTCGAGCGCTGATTTGAACAGTGCCGGATGATTCTTGCCCTGCGCCACCAGCAGGCGACTGTGCTGCAGGTCCTTGCCCACCACGTACCAGGGTTCGCCTGTGGCATTGCGCTGACCTCCGATACCCAGACCCTCACGCTGGCCGATGGTGTGAAACATGAGCCCCTGATGGCAGCCCAGTACATCTCCATCGACGCTGGTGATTTCGCCGGGCAGTGCGGGCAGGTAGCGGCTCAGGAAGTCCGTGAATTTTCGTTCCCCGATAAAGCAGATGCCGGTACTGTCCTTCTTTTCCGAGTTGGGAAAGTTCAGGCGCGAGGCGATCGTGCGCACCTCGGATTTTTGCAGAGCCCCCAGCGGAAACAGACTGTGCGCGAGCGCGCGTTGATCCAGGCGATGCAGGAAATAACTCTGGTCCTTGCCTTCGTCAAGCCCCTTCATCAGCTGCCAGCCGACGTCGGTGTGTCGGACACGAGCGTAGTGTCCGGTAGCGATTCGCTGCCCACCAAGCTCGAGCGCATAATCCAGGAAAGCTCTGAACTTGATTTCCTGATTGCACAGAATATCCGGATTCGGTGTGCGACCAGCCGCGTATTCGGAAAGAAAATGCTTGAATACCCGATCCCAGTATTCGGCGGAAAAGCTGATCGTGTGAAGTGGAATCGCGAGCAGGGCGGCGACGGCGCGTGCGTCTTTGAGATCCTGTTCAGCGGGGCAGGAATCCTGTTCATCGTCGTCATCCCAGTTCTTCATGAACACGGCTTCTACGGTGTATCCCTGCTCCAGTAACAGGCTGGCGGCAACGGCCGAATCCACGCCACCGGACAGTCCCACAATTACTTTTTCACCAGACCGGTTCATGCCTGGTCCAGCTCGACCAGCAGGTTCAGCGGAAACTGCCTGCCCAGAAGGTAATCGTCAATACACCGCAGTACCAGCGGGCTTCGCAGTTGCTGTTCACGCATACAGATTTCATCACGAGTCAGCCAGTGCGCCGCAATGATTCCTTCGTCCAGGGTACGCTGTGGATCAAAGTCGACACATTCACCGCAAAAAGTTGCACGCAGCCAGGTTTCGCCGCTGTCTTGCTGGCGCCATCGATACAAACCGACCAGGGCCCGGGGATGGAAATGCCAGGCGGTCTCTTCAAGGCATTCGCGTACGACTGCATCGAGCAGACTTTCGCTATCCTCGAGGTGCCCGGCCGGTTGGTTGAAGCGGACTTCACCCTTGACCTGCTCCTCCACCATGAGGAAACGGCCTTGCCGCTCGGCGATTGCCGCCACAGTAACTCTTGGTTTCCACACCATCTTATGAAGACTCTACCTGAAATTCATGAAGCACAGTTTAAACAATTGGTTATTGAATGTAATTAATGTATTTAAGCTGATTTATGCCGCGTTGCGGTGTCATAGACTTGACAATAGCTCCGAGGGTCATAAAGTAGCGACTATGACCAACGCCTCTTTGCGCGGGTTCGCCTCCGGTTTCTTTGGCAAGGTGTAATTTGTTCGAGCCGGGGAACCGGCAAAGAGTTAAGGCCATAATAATAAACTGAAATCGCCCCGCGCAGATCTCAGTTGAACTGAAAAAATCACGATAAACGTGAGGAGGAGTCATCATGGTAAAGGTCGTTAAGCAATTATTTGTCTCGAGTGCCTTACTGGCACTGTCTTTCGGTAACGCATTCGCAGAAGAACCATTGAAGCCGTTCGTGCTCGGTTACAAGGCCAGCGGCGACATGCAAGCTATCGCAGATGAAGTAAAAAGCAAGGTGGAATCAGCCGGTTTCGAAATTGTCGGTTCCTATTCCCCTTATGATGGGGCCATGATCCTGGCCGTTACTAACGACGCTCTGAAGAAGGATGCTGCCAGCTCTGAATTCGGCGGCTATGTAGCCGGTCAGCGCGTCACTCTGACTGAAGTCGGTGATGAGATTCAGGTGAGTTACACCAATCCTCTGTATTTTGCCAACACCTATCGCCTGGAAGATACCAGCGGTGCGGCTTCCGCTTTGAGCAGTCTGGAAAGTGTGCTGGGCAAAGAGCAGACTTTCGGTACCGGTGAGAAACAGTTGAGTGCCAATGATCTGCGCAAGTATCACTACATGTTCGGTATGGAATACTTCGACGATCCCAGCGAACTGGCTGAGTATGACAGCCACGAAGAAGCGATTGCTGCGGTGGAAGAAGGTCTCTCCCAGGGTCGTGGTGGTGCTACTAAAGTCTACCGGATCGATATCCCGGGCCGTGATGAAACCGTTTTCGGCGTAGCTTTGAATGACAGTGGCTGCAGCGGTGATGAATACATTATGAGCCGTGTAGACAAAGATGCCATTCGTTCAACCGGTCATCTGCCTTATGAGATCCTGGTTTCAGATGGCGACGTGTATGCACTTTATGCGCGCTTCCGTATCGCGATCAGCTGGCCGCATCTGCCAATGATCCAGAACGAGACTGGAGCAACTTTCTTCAACATCATGTGCGCACCTAACGCTATTGAAGAAGCGCTGATTCAGGCTTCGGGTGGAGACATCTAGACTCACGGTTTTCTTGCCGTAACAAAGCCTCCGCTACCTTCGGGTGACGGGGGTTTTTTTATGGGCGAGCTTTTCATGTCTGCAGATCGACTTCCGCAGGATGCGGATAAACGCCACAGTCTCTGCTACAATTCCGCGATATTTTTGCCACGTCGGGAAGTTAATAATGGGTTATCAGAAAATCGCTGTACCTGATCAGGGTGAGAAAATCACCGTCAATGCGGATTTGTCGCTGAACGTTCCGGACCAGCCGATCATTCCCTTCATCGAGGGCGACGGTATTGGCGTGGACATTACGCCGGTCATGCGTGATGTAGTCGATGCCGCGGTGAAGAAAGCTTTCGCGGGCAAACGCAAAATTGTCTGGATGGAAGTTTATGCTGGCGAGAAGGCTAATGCGCTCTATGACGATGGCGCCTGGCTTCCGAGCGAAACGCTGGATGCAGTGAAAGAATATGCGGTCGCGATAAAAGGACCGTTGACCACGCCGGTGGGCGGTGGCATGAGATCGTTGAACGTGGCCCTGCGTCAGGAGCTGGATCTCTATGTATGCTTGCGCCCCGTGCGTTATTACACCGGCACTCCCAGTCCGCTGAAGGAACCTGAAAAAACCGACATGGTGATTTTCCGGGAAAACTCCGAGGATATCTATGCGGGTATCGAGTGGGAAGCCGGAAGCGCAGAGGTGCGCAAGGTCATCGATTTTCTTCAGAACGAAATGGGCGTCACCAAAATTCGCTTTCCTGACACCGCAGGTATCGGCGTCAAACCTGTCTCGGCCGAAGGCACCAGACGCCTGGTGCGTCGGGCGCTGCAATATGCGATCGACCAGGACCGCGATTCAGTGACGCTGGTGCACAAAGGCAACATCATGAAGTTCACCGAAGGTGCCTTCAAGAACTGGGGCTATGAACTCGCGCGCGATGAATTCGGCGCCACGGAGATCGGTGATGGCCCCTGGTGCTCGTTCAGCAATCCGCGTACCGGCAAGGAAATCGTTGTCAAGGATGTGATTGCCGATGCGTTTCTGCAACAAATCCTGCTGCGACCTTCGGAATACAGTGTTATCGCGACGCTCAATCTGAACGGCGACTATATATCCGATGCTTTGGCGGCTCAGGTCGGCGGCATTGGCATGGCGCCGGGCGCCAATCTTTCGGATGCCGTCGCCCTGTTTGAAGCAACGCATGGGACGGCGCCAAAATATGCGGGAAAAGATCAGGTGAATCCAAGTTCCCTGATACTTTCAGCGGAAATGATGCTGCGCCACCTGGGCTGGAACGAAGCAGCCGATCTGATTGTTACCGGCCTGTCGGAAGCAATTGCGGCAAAGACCGTAACCTATGATCTCCATAGACTGATGGAAGGTGCTACCAAACTGAGCTGTTCCCGGTTCGGCCAGGCGATTATCGATAATATGGGGAAATAGCAGAACCGCCCTGCATCCGGCTCATTGCCGGGCAGGGTGGTGACAAACCATCGACTCGTGGTACTACTAGTGGGCAGTGATGATCACTGTACAGCCGCCGCGAGCATGATTTTGTTTGCTTGCAGACCTTTCGGTCCATCAGATACGTCGAATTCGACTCGCTGGCCTTCTTTCAGGCTTTTGTATCCATCCATTTCGATCGCAGAAAAGTGAGCGAAAATATCATCTCCGCCTTCATCGGGAGAAATAAATCCGTAGCCTTTCGCGTTACTGAACCACTTAACAACTCCTGTCGCCATAGCTGCACATCCTCACTGCACTCTTAGGCGCTGGCGCGCCCGAGCTTATTTGACTTTATGTCGTTTCGCACTCTGCGGCGCTATTACGACTCCTCCGTTGGCTGTTCCTGAGCCAATATTATTATTGTTAGTCGGCAAGCCCAAATAGTCAAGTCTGGGACAGGCGGAAAAGTTTTGCGAGATCACTGGTTTAGGCGCGACGTTTTGCTTTGGGTGAAAGCGGGTGTATGCTGCTTCGCGAGCGTTGTAATTCTGACGTTTTGGCTTTGGAAAATTGGTTATAATTCGTTTTATGGGAAAGGAAAAACAACCTTCGGGAGATCAGGGACTTTCGGTGCTGGAAGCACGGCCGAAGCTGCAACGGCCGCGCATGTACAAGGTGGTGTTGCATAACGATGATTACACGCCCATGGAATTCGTGGTACTCCTGCTGGAGCAGGTGTTCGGAATGTCCAGGGAAAAGGCCACGCAGATAATGTTGCATGTTCATACCAGGGGGAAGGGCATCTGCGGTGTGTATACAAGGGAAGTTGCGGAAACAAAAGTTGCGCAGGTAAATGATTACTCGCGCCAGAACCAGCATCCGCTGTTGTGTGCCATGGAGGAGGCCTAAAAGAGCATGATGAGGTAGAACCGATGTTAAGCAAAGAACTGGAATTTACTCTCAATCTGGCATTCAAGGATGCCAGGGAAAAACGCCATGAGTTCATGACCGTTGAGCACCTGTTGCTTGCGCTGATGGACAATGCGACGGCTGTGGACGTAATCAAGTCCTGCGGCGCTGACGTTGAGAAATTAAAAAAAGAGCTCACCAGCTTTCTGGATGAGACGACACCTCTGTTGCCACCCTCCGACACACGTGAAACGCAGCCGACATTGGGCTTCCAGCGAGTGTTGCAGCGCGCCGTGTTCCACGTTCAGTCGTCGGGGAAAAAAGAAGTCACTGGCGCCAACGTACTGGTGGCGATCTTCAGTGAACAGGAATCGCAGGCAGCCTATTTTTTGAACAAGCAGGATATCACTCGGCTGGATGTCGTGAATTATATCTCCCACGGAATTTCCAAACTGGCCGGCGATCAGCCTGAAGGCGAGTCTGCAGCGGAAGCTGAAGGCCCGGCAAACAGCGAGAACGCCCAGAAGAAGCCACTCGAAAACTTTGCCAGCAACCTGAACGAAATGGCGATGAAGGGCAAGATCGACCCGCTGATCGGCCGCCAGTTTGAAGTCGAGCGCACCATTCAGATTCTTTGCCGCCGCCGCAAGAACAATCCCCTGTACGTAGGTGAAGCGGGAGTCGGAAAAACTGCGCTTGCCGAAGGACTGGCGAAGCTGATCGTAGACGGGGATGTGCCTGAGGTGCTCCTCACTAGCACGATTTATTCCCTTGATCTCGGATCGCTGGTCGCTGGAACCAAGTATCGCGGTGATTTCGAGAAGCGTCTCAAGGGTGTGCTGAATCAGTTGCGCAATGAGCCAGGGGCAATTCTGTTCATCGACGAGATTCATACCATAATCGGTGCCGGCGCTGCGTCAGGTGGTGTGATGGACGCGTCTAATCTGATTAAACCAATGCTGGCGTCAGGTGAGCTGAAGTGCATTGGTTCGACGACCTATCAGGAATATCGCGGCATCTTTGAAAAAGATCGTGCTTTGGCCAGGCGCTTCCAGAAAATCGATGTGGTCGAACCGACTGTCGACGAGACGGTGAGCATTCTCCGCGGCCTGAAATCCCGTTTCGAGGAACACCATGATGTGAAATATTCGGCCAAGGCGCTGCGTGCGGCGGTCGAGCTTTCATCTCGCTACATAAACGATCGCTTTCTGCCCGACAAGGCCATCGACGTTATTGATGAAGCCGGCGCAAATCAGCGATTGCTGGCGCCGACCAAGCGCAAAAAAACCATTGGCGTCGCAGATATCGAATCGATTATTTCCAAGATAGCGCGGATACCGCCGAAGACGGTGTCAGCTTCAGACAAGGATTCGCTGCGCACTCTCGAACGCGACCTGATGATGGTGGTCTACGGTCAGAACGAAGCGATCAGCACCATGTCCAGCGCGATCAAGATGTCTCGCTCGGGTTTGGGCAATGAACAGAAACCGATCGGTTCATTCCTGTTTGCGGGGCCGACTGGCGTGGGTAAAACAGAAGTGACCCGGCAGCTGGCGATGGTCATGGGCATCGAGCTGATACGCTTCGATATGTCTGAGTACATGGAACGGCACACGGTGTCGCGCCTGATCGGTGCGCCTCCCGGCTATGTGGGATTTGACCAGGGCGGACTGTTAACCGAGGCAGTGACCAAACATCCGCATGCGGTGTTACTGCTCGATGAGGTCGAGAAGGCCCATCCCGATGTGTTCAACCTGCTGCTGCAGGTGATGGATCACGGCACTTTGACCGACAACAACGGGCGCAAAGCCGATTTCCGCAGTGTAGTACTAATCATGACCACTAACGCGGGCGCCACGGAAATGAGCCGGCCTTCGATCGGGTTCACTCATCAGGATCATTCCACTGATGGCATGGAAGCGATCAAGAAAATGTTCACGCCGGAATTCCGCAATCGACTGGATGCGATCATTCAGTTCAAACCACTGGATCCGACCGTCATCACCCGGGTGGTCGACAAGTTCATTTATGAACTGGAAGCCCAGCTGCAGGAAAAAGGTGTGGCGATAGATTTCGAGGACTCAGCGCGCGTATGGCTCGCCGAGCACGGATTCGACCCGAAGATGGGTGCCCGTCCAATGACGCGCGTTATCCAGGAGCACGTAAAGAAACCGTTGGCCGAAGAACTGCTGTTCGGCCGTCTGGCAAATGGCGGTAACGTGACCATCCGCGCGGAAGACGGAAAGTTGATTTACGACATCAAGGAAGAGGAAGAGGTGCTCTAGCTAGCCGCGTCACCTGCTGCCACCAACTTCAGCGTGCGCGGTAGGTGATACGGCCTTTGGTGAGGTCGTACGGTGTGAGCTGTACAGTAACCTTGTCGCCGGTGAGTATGCGAATGTAGTGCTTGCGCATTTTACCGGATATGTGTGCAGTAACCACGTGCCCGTTTTCCAGCTGGACTCGAAACATTGTATTGGGGAGCGTTTCGGTAACCGTGCCTTCCATTTCAATATGATCTTCTTTTGCCATTCCTCACTCGTGTATTGGCTGATATCAGCCGGGAAGTATAACTGAATTAAGGGCAAAAGCGGCTATTTATCATCCCATTGGTGGAAAAAATATCGGCTGTGCAGGCGCCCGGGCCGGGCTCCGGTCAAAGAGATTCCCAGCGGCCTTTCCGGTAGGCCTCGAGGGGACGAAAACGGCCCTTGTAACGCATCTTTTCACTGCCGGAAATCCAGTAACCCAGGTACAGCCATTCGGCGCCGGCTTCGCGCGCCAGTTGAACCTGCTGCAGGATCGAGAATGTACCCAGGCTGCGGCGGGATAACTCAGGGCTGAAAAAAGTATAAACGGAAGATAGCGCGTCATCGAGCACGTCAGTGACAGCGACTGCGACCAGTTCATCCTGGTGCCGCAGTTCGACAAATACCGTTTCACTCCAGCGGCTGGTAAGAAAATCGAGATATTCGTCGCGCGTCGGCTGGTCCATTCCACCGCCAGGATGGCGGCTGGCGAGATACTGTCGGTAAAGCTGGAAGTGCTCTTCACGAAATCGTGGTGGCAGCGCCTCCTGTACCAGGTCCTGGTTTCGATTCCAGAGCTTCTGCTGATTGCGACTGCGTTTGAACTGCTGGACAGGTATGCGCACCGGAATACATTCGGAACAGCCCGGACATGAGGGTACATAGATGTTCGAGCCGCTGCGACGGAATCCGAAACGCGCCAGGTGATTATACAGGGAGGCAGACAGCTGGGCATCCGGATCTGCGAATATGGACACTGCCTCGCGGTTCGGCAGATAACCGCATGGCTTCGGCGCGGTCGCAAAGAAATCCAGGGGCTCTTCTTTTTGCAGTTTCGTATGATCCATGGCGGCGGTACTGACTACCAGTCCTGGTGCGGCATGCGGGGGTCGAGGCTCCAGGGTCCCTGTAAATCACTGCGATCGCAATGCCGGTCAAGATGGTTCACAAATTCACTTCTGGCAATCGTCAGGGCGCCGAGGCTGGCAAGATGACTCGAATAAACCTGGCAATCGATCAGAGCGAAGTCCCAGGCGTGAAGCTGCCGCGCCAGCTGAGCAAATGCAACTTTTGAGCTATCGGATACACGGCTGAACATCGATTCGCCGAAAAAAACCCTGCCGAGGGCAACTCCATACAAGCCGCCAACCAGCTGCTGGTCCTGCCAGCACTCCACTGAATGCGCGAATCCAAGCTTGTGCAGGCGAATGTACGCAGCTGCCATCGTCGGAGTGATCCAGGTGCCCGAACCGCTGCGACGTGGTGCTGCGCAGGCGCTGAGGACAGCCTCGAAGCTGCGATCGAGCGTGACCGAGAAGCGACCCTGGCGCAGCGTTTTGCGCAGGCTTTTGGAGATTTTGATGCGGTCGGGAAATACTACCGTCCGTGGATCCGGAGACCACCATAGAATAGGCTGGTCGGCGCTGTACCAGGGGAATATTCCCTGGCGGTAGGCGCTCAGCAAGCGGTCCGGCTCAAGGTCGCCGCCAATAGCCAGCAGGCCGTCCGGTTCGCGCAGCGCCAGGCCTGCATCCGGAAAGGTCAGGCTGGTGTCTCCGGGTTGAATCCAGAACGGTGCCTGATTGTTCATGCATCCTCCTCTCCGTCCTTGAAAGGCGAATGCCCCGAAAGTTCCTCCATATAGTCACGCATGGCGAGCGTTTCCTGCTGCAGATGCCGGCCAATGACGCCGCGAAAACCTTCGTGTGCGATCCAGTGAGCGGACCAGGTCGGTGTGGGTAAAAATCCCCGGCTGACCTTGTGCTCTCCCTGTGCTCCCGGTTCGAAGGAGCGCAGTCCATGGCGAATACAGTAATCGATACCTTGATAATAGCAGGCCTCGAAATGCAGGCTGTTGTAGTCTTCGAAACAACCCCAGTGTCGCCCGTAAAGCGTGTCTTCGCTGCGCAGGCAGATGGCGCCGGCAACGATGTTGCGGTCTTTGTAAGCAATGAAAAATACCAGTTGCTCGCCCATGCTTGCAGCTATATCCCTGAAGAACGCTTCGGTGAGCGTGGGATAACCCCATTTCTTCTCGAAGGTTGTTCGATAGAAATCGTGCATGGTTTGCAGCTGAAAATCGTCCGCCTCATGACCATGAACGACACGGATCTCGATATTCTGATCATGCACGAACCGGCGTTCGCGGCGAACTTTTTTTCTCTTGCGAGAATTGAAGCCTGACAAGTAGTCCTCGAAATCGCGGTAACCATGATTTTGCCAGTGAAACTGGCAGCCGAGCCTGAGTAACAGACCCTGCTCACTCAGCAGCCGGGTATCGGATTCATCGGTAAACAGCCAGTGCAGGGATGACAGGTTCTCGCTTCGGGACCAGTCGAGCGCCAGCTGTGACAGTGCTGCGGCAACCGGGGGACGTTCAACGTCAGGATGAACCAGAATGCGCGGCCCGGTTGCGGGCGTATACGGAATCGCAATAACGGATTTGGGGTAATACTGAAGCCCCTGGCGCTGGTAGGCGTCTGCCCAGGCCCAGTCGAACACAAACTCCCCGTAGGAATTGTCCTTGAGATAGAGCGGTACTGCACCGATCAGCCGCCCGTCGGTGTCGAGCGCGACCAGGTGCCGGGGTGTCCAGCCGTGCTGGACGCCGACACAGCCATGACGCTCCAGCGCAGCAAGAAATTCGTAGCGCAGGAACGGGTTCCCCACGCCCGCGACAGCGTTCCACTGCTCACGGCCAATTGACTCGATCGAAAGGGCAATCTTCAGTTCCATCGTGCGATTGTAGCCAAAGATGCCTGCCGTCCGAGGATTCCATTGCAATCAGACTGGATACTGAAAGCCGTACAGGGACGTCGCAGCGGATTGATTCAGCCGATCTGCTTCAGCGTATCGAGGTAATGCTCGGCATCCAGTGCCGCCATGCATCCGGAACCGGCGGAAGTAATCGCCTGGCGATAGACATGATCGGCCACATCACCGGCGGCAAACACCCCCGACACGCTGCACGCCGTTGCGTCGCCGTCGGTGCCGCTTTTTATTTTGATATAACCACCATGCATGGCCAGCTGTCCTTCAAAGAGGGCAGTGTTGGGCTTGTGTCCGATCGCGATGAACACTCCGTCCAGCTTTAATTCCTGGGTGGAATGGTCGTCGACGTGCTTGATGCGCGCGCCGGTTACGCCGGATGCGTCACCGAGCACCTCGTCCAGTACATGATCCCACTGGATGGTGACTTTGCCTTCTTTTTCTCTTTTGAATAGCCGATCCTGCAGGATCTTTTCCGCGCGCAGGGTATCGCGTCGATGTACTACCGTCACATGCGAAGCAATATTGGACAGGTAAAGCGCTTCCTCTACCGCAGTGTTCCCACCACCAATCACGGCTACTGGTTTCTTGCGATAGAAAAAACCGTCGCAGGTCGCGCAGGCCGATACACCGCGACCTTTAAAGGCTTCTTCGGATGCAAGACCCAGGTATTGGGCGGAAGCCCCGGTGCAGATGATCAGGGCGTCGCAGGTAAAGGTCCCGGTGTCGCCCTTGAGACGGAACGGGCGCTGCTTCAGATTGACTTCATTGATGTGATCGAAAATGATTTCTGTGTGAAAGCGTTCAGCATGCTTGCGCATGTCTTCCATCAGCGCGGGACCCTGCAGACCCTCGGCGCCAGCCGGCCAGTTCTCGACATCCGTGGTGGTCGTCAGCTGGCCGCCCTGTTCCATTCCAGTGATCAATACCGGATCCAGATTGGCGCGCGCGGCATAGATTGCGGCGGTATATCCAGCCGGTCCGGAACCCAGGATCAGCAGGCGGCAGTGCCTGGTATCGCTCATGTGTAGTTACTCCGAATCTGGCGCGAAGAGCGCTTCTGAAAGACGATCAACGGCTGGCATTGCAAGCGGTGCTGATCCAGGCGGTATGGTAACGGAATGTTTCCGGGAGCGTAAAGACACGGATCTTGCGCGGGCAAGTTTTCAACATTCCCGGCCGGTGACATGCTACAGTTGGGCGCTGCAAAGGGTGCTGGTGACAGCGCTTCCGGCAGAACGTCCTGGCACTGCGCCAGATTGACATGGCGCTTTCGGGTGCCACTTGCTATCTCAAGCTGGCTCGACGTAAAATGCTCGAACTTTTAGCACCTTAACACAACTACTTATCGATACCTCTTAACTTGGCACAGGCACGTCGAAAAAAGGCTGAAGCGCCAGCCATTCATACCCACGTCAAACGCGGCCTCCGTGAAGGCACGTTGCTGATCCTGTCTGCGCTGGCGTTGTACCTGCTGTTGTCGCTGATCAGCTATTCCATTGAAGATCCCGGCTGGTCGCATCGTGGCCCGGTTGATGACATACATAATGTCGGTGGCGTGGTCGGTGCCTGGTTCGCCGATGTGTTCCTGTATCTGTTCGGCTACCTGGCATATCTGTTCCCGATGATGGTCGGCTTCAGCGGCTGGCTGGTTTACCGCGGACGCACCACGCCCAACGGTGGCATCGACCTGCACGTGCTGGCGGTGCGCTGGGCCGGTTTCCTGTTGACGGTGGCCTCGGGTTGCGGACTGGCGACCCTGCACTTCTCCATTGCTCCCGGAAGCCTGCCGCTCGATGCCGGTGGCGTATTCGGTAATCTGGTTGGCAATGGCCTGGCCGCGCTGTTCAGCTTTACCGGCGCCACATTATTTCTGCTCGCGTTGTTCCTGTCAGGCGTTACGTTGTTTACCGGCCTCTCGTGGCTGAGTGTCATGGACTGGACCGGGAAAATGACGCTGCTGCTGATGCAGTCGATAGCGGAGCGGTTCGTGCAGTTGAAAGATTTTATCGCAACACAGCGCGCAAAACGGGTGCGCGAGGAACAGGTCGCGGTCAAGCAGAAGAAAATGAAAGTGATCGAGCGCAAACCGCCGCGCATCGAGCCGGTTATCAAAAAGGTCGAGACCAGTGCACGGGTGGAGCGCGAGCGGCAAGTGCAGATGTTCGATGCACCGGCCAATACCGAACTGCCACCGCTGTCGCTGCTCGACGATGCGCGCGAACACAGTGAAGGATTTTCAGACTCCGCGCTGGAAGCGCTGTCGCGGCTGGTGGAGATGAAACTGGCCGACTTCGGCATCGAGGCGACTGTGGTGGCGGTGCAGCCGGGGCCGGTAATCACCCGCTTTGAGCTGCAACCGGGCGCCGGCGTGAAAGTCAGTCAGATCAGCAATCTGGCCAAGGATCTGGCGCGCGGTCTGTCGGCCATCAGCGTGCGCATCGTGGAAGTGATTCCGGGCAAGGCGGTTATTGGCCTTGAAATTCCCAACGAGAGCCGCGAAATCGTCGCGCTCAGCGAAATCCTCAGGTCAGCCGAGTATGACGAGTCTCATTCGCCACTGACGCTGGCGCTGGGCAAGGATATCGGCGGTAATCCGGTGGTAGTGGATCTGGCGCGCATGCCGCACCTGCTGGTGGCGGGTACCACAGGTTCGGGCAAATCGGTCGCGGTCAATGCGATGATACTGAGCCTTTTGTACAAGACGCTTCCTACCGATGTGCGGCTGATCATGATCGATCCGAAGATGCTGGAACTTTCCGTCTATGAAGGGATTCCGCACCTTCTTACGCCGGTTGTTACGGACATGAAAGAAGCCGCCAATGCGTTACGCTGGTGTGTCGGGGAAATGGAACGCCGTTACAAACTGATGGCGGCCATGGGTGTGCGCAACATCGCCGGCTATAACCGCAAGGTGCAGGAGGCGATCGACAAGGGCACACCGATTTCCGATCCCTTCTTCAAACCGGAAGAATCCCTGGAAGAAAATCCCGTGGCACCGACTCTGGAGCCGTTGCCGTTCATCGTCGTTATCATCGACGAGCTGGCCGACATGATGATGGTCGTGGGTAAAAAGGTCGAGGAGCTGATTGCGCGGCTGGCGCAGAAAGCCCGGGCTGCCGGCGTGCATCTGATACTGGCTACCCAGCGTCCGTCGGTGGATGTCATCACCGGATTGATCAAGGCGAATATTCCGACCCGTATTGCATTTCAGGTATCTTCGAAAATTGATGCCCGGACCATACTCGACCAGGGTGGAGCGGAACAGTTGCTCGGACACGGCGATATGTTGTATCTGGCTCCCGGTACCGGGCTGCCGATTCGTGTGCATGGCGCCTATGTCGGCGATGCGGAAGTCCATCGTGTGGTCGCCCACATCAAGGGGCACGGGGCGCCAAACTATGTTGATGAGATTCTGCAGACCAGTAGTGATTTTCTGCCCGGCAGCGCCGGGCAGGGGGAAGACGATGCCGAGGGCGACCCACTTTATGATGAAGCCGTACGTATCGTAACCGAGACCCGCCGCGCATCGATATCCGGTGTGCAGCGGCGTCTGAAGATCGGATACAACCGGGCGGCTCGCATGATTGAACAAATGGAAAATGCCGGCATAGTCGGGCCGCAACAGTCCAACGGCAATCGCGAAGTGCTGGCAGCGCCGCCGACTGAGGCTTAGCGGACAAGGGAACAGAGTCTGATGCGAATAACTTTCTATACAGGCATTTCAATGCTGCTGCTGGTACTGTCCGGCGCAACTTCAGCGGCTGATCTCGTGACCGAGTATTTTTCGGATCTCGACACCTTCCACGCGGAGTTTACCCAGCGCGTCGTGGACACTGATGGCCAGCAGCTGCAGCAGTCTGAAGGTGAGGTCTGGATGCAGCGTCCGGGGCACTTCCGCTGGGATTACCGCACGCCTTACCGGCAGCTCATCGTCGCCGACGGTGAATTCATCTGGACCTATGACGAGGATCTGGAACAGGCCACCATCAAGACTGTAGACGAGACGCTGAGCAGTACGCCTGCGATGTTGCTGAGCGGATTCAAACCCCTGTCAGAAGTTATGAGCTCGACAAAGATTGGTGAAAGCGATGGCATACTCTGGCATCGGCTGGACCCACTGCAGGCAGACAGCGCGGTAGAGCAGGTGCGCGTTGGTTTCAGGCAGCAGCAGCTGCGTGTTATCGAGGTCAGGGATGCATTCGGTAATGACACCCGGATCACCTTCGAGAATGTGGAGCGCAACAAGCCGGTGGATGAGCAGATGTTTGAACTCGACCTCCCGCCTGGAACCGATATTATCGGCGCCAGCCCATGAACACAGCGGCGCAAAGCCGTGAATTTCGTCCTCTCGCCGATCGCATGCGGCCAGCCACTCTCGAAGATTTTATCGGGCAGGCGCATCTGCTGGGTCCCGGCAAGCCACTGCGTCAGGCCATAGAACGCGGACAGCTGCACTCAATGGTGTTCTGGGGACCGCCCGGCACCGGCAAGACCACTCTCGCACACCTGCTGGCGCAGGCATCCGGCGCGGAATTCGTGCCGTTATCGGCAGTACTTTCCGGTGTCAAGGACGTGCGTCATGCGGTGGAGGTGGCCCAGCGGCGGCAGGCCGTGGAAAAGCGCCAGACGCTGCTGTTTGTCGACGAAGTGCATCGCTTCAACAAGGCGCAACAGGATGCCTTTCTGCCGTTCGTGGAAGATGGGACAGTCCTGTTCGTTGGCGCTACCACTGAAAATCCGTCTTTCGAATTGAACAACGCGCTGCTGTCACGGGCGCGGACTTACGTACTGAAGCGATTGACCGATCAGGACCTGGTGGCGGTAATGCAGCAGGCCCTGCAGGATCATGAGCGTGGGCTTGCGGCGGCGAATGTCGAGATTAATGCTGCGGCGCTGGAGAAGATTGCTGTGGCTGCCGACGGCGATGCGCGACGTGCACTGACGTTGCTGGAAATCGCTTTTGACCTGGCATCCGATGAGCAACCGGTGACCGACGAAATTATTTCCGAAGTGATCAGTGGCGGCGTGCGTCGGTTCGACAAGGGCGGCGAGGCCTTCTATGACCAGATTTCCGCCCTGCATAAGTCGGTGCGGGGTTCGGCTCCCGATGCGGCGCTGTACTGGCTGGCGCGCATGCTCGATGGCGGTTGCGATGCGCTTTACATCGCGCGCAGAGTGGTGCGTATGGCCTCTGAAGATATTGGTAATGCCGATCCGCGTGCCCTGACGCTGGCGCTGAATGCCTGGGATGTTCAGGAGCGGCTCGGCAGTCCTGAAGGCGAACTGGCGATCGCGCAGGCCGTGGTCTATCTGGCCTGTGCGCCAAAAAGCAATGCGGTCTATGTCGCCCATAAGGCCGCGCAAAAGGACGCTACAACACGGGGTTCGCTGGAGGTCCCGATCGGGTTGCGCAACGCGGCGTCGCGCCTCATGAAGGAGTTGGGTTACGGCAAAGCCTACCGCTATGCGCACGACGAACCGGAAGCTTACGCGGCCGGTGAAAATTACTTTCCCGACGAGCTGCGTGGCACCCGATACTATTACCCGGCCGAGCGCGGACTGGAAATCAGGATCAGCGAAAAGCTGCGGCATCTGCGCGAGCTGGATCGACTGATCGGCGAGCGGGGCAAATGAATGCGTGCCCCCGAGCCTTCCGGTATTATGGCGCGCCATGAGTCAGGTATTAGCCATTGCCGGTGGCGGCGCGATCGGCGCCGTGTTGCGCTACTGGGTGTCCAACAGCGCCTATGACCTGCTGGGAAAGGATTTTCCCTATGGCACACTGGTGGTCAATGTTCTTGGCAGTCTGCTGATGGGATTTCTGGCCATCTGGCTGCTGGAACGGACCTTCGGTGGTGCTGCCCTGCGGGCTTTTCTGCTGATTGGTCTGCTGGGTGCGTTCACGACCTTTTCCGCTTTTTCGCTGGAAACATTGAACCTGATGGAAAACGGGCAGTTGTTGAGAGCTCTGAGTAACGCGCTGCTGAGTGTGGTGCTGTGTGTGCTGGCCGCGGGTCTGGGCGTGATACTTGCGAGGCAATTATGAGCTGGGAAGATGTCACCTTCGTGCGCGTATACCTGACCGAATCGGACAAAACCCTCGTGCCGTTGCTGCATCGCCTGCATGACCAGGAGAAGATTCGCGGTGTCACTGTATTCAGAGCGCTGAGTGGCTTTGGCGGCAGCGGTGTCATGCACACTGCATCGCTGGTCGATCTGTCGCTGGACCTGCCGTTGACGGTGGAGTTCTTCGACACGCCGGAGAAGGTGGAAAAAATTCTTGAACATCTGTCCGATCTGATCGAGAAAGGACACATCGTGCGCTGGCAGGCGCAAATGAATAACTGACGAATCGAAGAAGAAACCATGCTGGATCCCAAAATACTCAGAAACGAACTGACTACCGTCGCCATGCAGCTGCAGAAACGCGGCTTCGAGCTGGATGTCGCAGGTATTGAACGGCTGGAAGCGCAGCGCAAGGATATTCAGGTGCGCACCGAGGCGCTGCAGGCCGAGCGTAACCGCAGTTCCAAAGCGATCGGCAAGGCTAAATCCGGCGGCGAGGATGTGCAGCCGCTGCTGGATGCAGTTGCGGGTCTCGGGGAACAACTGGATGCTGCGCGCCAGGAACTCGAGGCTGTTCATTCGCGGCTGAACGAGATTCTCATGGGTCTGCCGAATCTTCCGCATGCTTCCGTTCCGGAGGGGCGTAACGAAAGCGATAACCAGGAGATTCGCCGCTGGGGTGAGCCGGCATCGTTCGGTTTCGAGGTGCGTGATCATGTCGACATCGGGGCTTTGTTGCAGGGCATGGACTTCGATGCAGCGGCGAAGATAGCCGGATCGCGTTTTGCGGTATTACGCGGTCCATTGGCGCGTTTCCAGCGTGCGCTCACCCAGTTCATGCTCGATACGCATACTTTGCAGCATGGCTACCAGGAGTGCTATGTCCCGTATCTGGTGAACGCCGACAGTCTGCGCGGTACCGGACAGTTGCCGAAGTTCGAAGAGGAGCTGTTCGCGACGCGCGGCGAGACTGCTTATTACCTGATTCCTACCGCTGAAGTGCCGGTGACCAACCTGGTGCGCGGCGAAATTCTCGATGCAGCGCAACTGCCGCTGCGCCTGACCGCGCATACCCCGTGCTTTCGCTCAGAGGCCGGCTCCTACGGCAAGGACACGCGCGGATTGATCCGCCAGCACCAGTTTGAGAAAGTCGAGATGGTTCAGGTAGTGCGGCCTGATATGTCGTATCAGGCGCTGGAGGAGTTGACCGGGCACGCGGAAACGATTCTGCAACGCCTGGGTCTGCCGTATCGGGTGGTCGCCCTGTGCAGCGGCGATCTCGGGTTCTCCGCAGCCAAAACCTACGATCTGGAAGTCTGGCTGCCGGGGCAGCAGGCTTATCGGGAGATTTCATCGTGCAGCAATTTCGAAGCATTTCAGGCGCGGCGCATGCAGGCACGTTATCGCGATCCTGAAACCGGCAAGCCGGAGCTTGTGCATACTATCAACGGCTCCGGACTGGCAGTGGGCCGCACCCTGGTGGCGGTGCTGGAAAACTATCAGCAGGAAGATGGCAGCGTGCGCGTGCCGGAGGTTCTGCAATCCTATATGGGCGGTCTGGACGTTATTGCCAGACCGGCCTGATTCACTCCATTAATCCGAGATCTCAATCAACGTTTCGTCGGGATTGACATTGTCACCTTTGGCGACGTGAATGGCGGCGACGGTGCCGGCGATCGGCGCCTGAATCTCGGTTTCCATTTTCATGGCTTCCATTACCAGCATCGGAGCGCCGGCGGCCACGCTGTCGCCAACTTTCACCAGCACATCGATCACCACGCCGGGCATGGTGGTCGAGACATCTCCGGGCCCGGTGGCTTTCGGCCGTTTGCTGCCTTTTACAGCGATCCGTTCACCTTCATGGGGATGTTCCAGTTCAGTGAGAGTCTCCACGAGTATTTCTTCCGGCACGCCATCTACGGTCATGTAGAACGGGCGATCCTGCTGGGTGCGGTGTCCGGTTCCGGTGATCTGAATATGGTAGGTCTCGCCGTGCAGCGTCACGTTGAATTCAGTGGGTTTGCTATCCACACCTTCGGGACTTGCAACAGGTTCAAGCGCTTCCGGAGTCAGGGTGCCAGCCGCCCGCTGTTCAAGAAAGTCCCGTCCAAGTTCCGGAAACATTGCATAGGTCAGCACGTCTTCCTCGCTTTTCGCCAGCGCGCCGACCTCCTGACGCAGATTTTCCATTTCGTTCTTCAACAGATCGGCGGGACGCACATCGATGACATCTTCGTTGCCGATGGCCTGCTGGCGCACCATGGAATTGACTTTGCCCGGTGCACGACCATAGCGTCCCTGCAGGTAAAGTTTTACTTCATTGCTGATGGTCTTGTAACGGGCGCCGGAGAGTACATTCAGGACCGCCTGGGTACCGACTATCTGTGAAGTCGGTGTGACCAGCGGCGGATAACCCAGGTCCTCGCGCACCCGCGGAATCTCCAGCAGTACATCCTCGATGCGATTCAGTGAACCCTGTTCGCGCAGTTGGGTATAGAGGTTTGAAATCATGCCGCCCGGCACCTGGTAAATCTGCACGCGCGTGTCGATGCCGGTCATGTCACTTTCAAACTGATGATATTTTTTGCGCACTTCACGGAAATAGAAGCCGATAGCCTGCAGTGCCTTTAGATCCAGGCCGGTGTCATATTCGGTGTCTTTCAGCGCTGCCACCATACTCTCGGTGGGCGCGTGGGACGCACCGCCTGCGAATGCAGAGATTGCCGTGTCGATGTTGACGCAGCCGTTCTCGATTGCCTTCAGCTGACACATCTCGGCAGCGCCGGCAGTGGCGTGGCAATGCAGGTTGATGGGTATTTTCACGGCACTCGTCAATTCTGCCATCAGCTCTGCAGTCACCATCGGTGTCAGCAGTCCGGCCATATCCTTGACAGCGATGCTGTCGCAACCCAGGTTCTCCAGCTGTTTCGCCATGGCGATAAACTTTGGAATGCCGTGCACCGGACTGGTGGTATAGCAGATGGTGCCCTGGGCGTGAGCGCCGGCAGTTTTTACTGCTGCCAGGGCAACCTCGAGATTGCGCACATCATTGAGTGCATCAAAAACACGAAAGATGTCGATGCCGTTTTCCGCCGCGCGGGCAACGAAAGCGCGCACCACATCATCGGAGTAATGCCGGTAGCCGAGCAGGTTCTGTCCGCGCAGCAGCATCTGCAAAGGCGTGTTCGGTAATGCGGCGCGCAGTTTGCGCAGACGCTCCCAGGGGTCTTCCTTCAGATACCTGAGACAGGCATCGAAAGTGGCGCCGCCCCAGACTTCCAGAGACCAGTAGCCGATTTTGTCGAGACTTTCGCAGATGGGCAGCATGTCCTCCGTGCGCATGCGGGTCGCGATCAGCGACTGGTGCGCATCGCGCAGTATGAGGTCGGTTACATGTACCTTTGGCATGAGCTGTATCGAGTCCTGGATGCGGGTTTATGAGGTAATTCTAGTAGCCGGCATGAGCGGCGATGGAAGCGGCAATGACGGCCGCAAGTTCCCGTGTCGGCCGACTGGTTTTGTAATTCACCAGTTCGGGGTGTTCCTCGACAAAAGCCGTGTCAAAGCAGGCAGCGCGAAACTCCGGCACTTCCAGCAGTTGCAGGTAGTAGGGAATTGTCGTTTTCACGCCATAGACCCCGGTATCCTGCAGTGCCCGGCTGGCACGGTTAAGCAGTTCTTCCCAGCATAGCGCCCATACGGTTATTTTTGCGCACATCGAATCATAGTAGGGCGGGATGGTGTAACCGGTGTAAATTGCCGCATCGGTACGCACACCCGGTCCGCCGGGGGCGAAGTAGCGGGTGATACGGCCGAAACTCGGCAGAAAATCATTTTTGGGATCTTCGGCATTGATGCGAAATTCCATGGCGAAACCGCGGCGCTGGATGTCCTCCTGTCGAAACGGAAGGCGTTGCCCATCGGCGATACGAATCTGTTCGCCGACAATATCAACGCCGGTGATGCTTTCGGTTACCGTGTGTTCGACCTGCAGCCGGGTGTTCATTTCCATGAAGAAAAATTGCTGCTGGTCATCCATCAGAAATTCCACTGTCCCGGCATTCTGGTAGCCGACCACCTGGGCCGCCTTGACCGCGAACAGGCCGATCTGTGCGCGTTGTTCTTCGCTCAACTGAGGCGAAGGGGCAATCTCGATGAGCTTCTGGTGGCGGCGCTGAATCGAGCAGTCGCGCTCGAACAGGTGCACGGCATTACCGTGATGATCGGCCAGAATCTGCACCTCGATATGGCGCGGTTTGACGACGCACTTTTCCAGAAAAATGTCTGCACTTCCGAATGCCTTGCGCGCTTCCGATAGCACCCGTTCATAGTTACGCAGCAGTTCCGCTTCATTTTCGCAGCGGCGAATACCCCGGCCGCCGCCCCCGGAGGTGGCTTTCAACATGATCGGATAACCGATATTGCTGGCCAAAGCGATGGCTTCCGCGACGCTGGTCAGGCTTTCGTCGCTGCCCGGGATCACCGGTACCCCGGCCGCCTGCATACTGCGCCGGGCCTCGATTTTGTTGCCCATTCGGCTGATGACATCCGCGCTGGGACCGATGAATTTAATGCCGCGCCGCTCACAGATCCGGGCGAATTCGGCATTTTCGGAGAGAAATCCATAGCCGGGATGGACAGCATCGCAGCCGGTTGCCAGGGCGAGGTTCACGATCCGGTGCGCATTGAGATACCCGGCGACCGGGTCTGGTCCGATGTTATAGGCTTCGCTGGCCTTTTTTACATGCAGCGCATGGCGGTCCGGATCAGCATAAATGGCGACTGATTCGATCCGCGCTTCCTGGCAGGCCCGCACGATCCTGACAGCGATTTCCCCGCGATTGGCAATGAGTATTTTTCGAATCAAGGGACACCTGTATATGACCGGCTGGGTTGCGGGTCTCCCGGGGCGCTGGCAGACACCTGCCAACAAGTATATCGGAAGAGCAAAAGAGCTTGTTTTTTCTACGCAAAAGCGGCGCCGCTGTCAACTGCTCTGACGCTTTGACCGGGCCGCCGAACCTCCCGATTTTTCAGCGTCTTAGCTTTGACAGGACAACAGATCAGCGAGTATCATGGCGCGCTTATGTTGGATTGTCTTCCGAAGCGTATAGAGCCCGTCGGTCTCGCAGATGCCGGGCGCTCCTTTCGGGGTAAGGTGCCGATCGCGGAGTTGCCGCGGCTGGCGCCGGCGTTGTATTCCAGTGAGGGCGAACTCGATGTCCGGCTGGAATTCGGACTGAACGAGCGCTGTATCCGTACTGTGACAGGGAGCATCGAAGGCAGCCTGGATCTGGTTTGTCAGCGTTGTCTGGGCAGCCTCAGGTTCCCGCTTGCATTGCGTATTCGTCTGGGTGTGATATCCGACGAGACGCAGATCAGGGGATTGCCTGAAGGGTATGAGCCGTTACTGGCTACGGGAGAGCCTCTCGCAACCTTCGATCTGATCGAGGACGAGGTGCTGCTCGCGATACCGGCGATACCACGTCACACAGAGGATGAACACTGTGAAACGGAGTATGAAAACCAGCCGTCACCGGGAAAAGATAATCCATTCGCCGTATTGGGAAAATTGAAGTCTTAGACGAAAACAGTTTCAGGAGACATCGTCATGGCAGTCCAGCAAAACCGTAAAACATCCTCCAAGCGCGACATGCGTCGTTCGCACGATGCGCTGAAGAGTTCCACCCTGTCGGTTGAGCCGACCACTGGCGAAACGCATCTTCGTCATCACGTCAGCCCTGATGGCTACTATCGCGGCCGGAAGGTTATCAATAAAGATATTGATTGATTCGGGTTGCGATTCGCGCATTTCTTTTACAACGCATTGCAGATCACGCTGCTCCACCGGTAACGGGGAGCAGCGTGTGTTTTTTGGGCTATGAATAAACGTCTTACAATCGCACTGGATGCAATGGGTGGTGACCACGGGCCCGATGTCGTTTTGCCGGCTGCGCTGCGGGTTCTGTCGAAACGCAAGGATATAGATCTGCTGCTGGTCGGTGATCAGGAAGTGATCGAGGCCGCGCTGCTGAAGCTCAAGGTGGCCCCCGGGGCCCAGCTGCAGATCCAGCACGCGTCACAGCAGGTTGATATGGATGAACTGCCTTCAAAAGCTCTGCGCTTCAAAAAGGATTCATCCATGCGGGTAGCCATTGATATGGTCAAGGACGGGCGGGCCCATGCCTGTGTCAGTTCCGGAAATACCGGTGCCCTGATGGCGACTGCGCGGTATGTACTGAAAACACTCCCCGGCATCGATCGACCGGCAATCTGTACTTCGCTCCCTACCATGACCGGGCATACCTGGATGCTGGATCTGGGCGCGAACATAGAAAGTTCCCCGGAACATCTGTTGCAGTTCGCCCTGATGGGGACCGAGCTTGCGAAGGCCGTAGATAACAATTCCAATCCCAGCGTCGGCCTGCTGAACATCGGCGCCGAAGAAATGAAAGGCAATGAGACGGTCAGGGGAGCGGGTGTCCTGTTATCCGGCTCCCTGCTGAATTACGCCGGTTTCATCGAAGGCGATGATGTCTATGGCGGCAAGGTCGATGTGGTGGTGTGCGACGGATTCATCGGTAATATTGCTTTGAAAACCGGCGAAGGCCTCGCCAAAATGATCTCGCATTTTATCCGACGTGAATTTTCCAGAAATATTCTGACCCGGCTCGCCGGCCTGGTTGCGTTGCCGGTATTGAAATCCTTTCGTCAAAAAATCGATCCACGCCGGTACAATGGTGCCAGCCTTCTGGGGCTGCGCGGTACTGTAATCAAGAGTCATGGTAGCGCCGATGAGCTCGCTTTCGCGAATGCAATAGAGGTCGCTGCTGTGGTAGTGCGGCAGCAGGTGCCGGAGCATATTCGCGAACAGTTGCAGGTGGTCGTCGGCGAGAGGAAAGTGGTTTGATCTATTCACGCATTACCGGGACCGGCGGCTATCTGCCCGACAAGGTGCTGACTAACCATGACCTCGAGAAACTGGTCGATACCAGCGATCAATGGATCCGCGAGCGCACCGGTATCAGCAAACGTCACGTTGCCGAAGAAGGGCAATATACGGTAGATCTGGCGGAACATGCGGCACGACGCGCGCTGGAAGCTGCAGGTCGCGACCCTCAGGATGTGGATCTGATTATCGTTGCAACCACCACGCCCGACCGGATCTTTCCCAGTACTGCCTGTCTGTTGCAAAAACGGCTGGACCGGCATGGCTGTGCAGCCTTCGACATTCAGGCGGTATGCACCGGTTTTGTGTATGCGCTGGCTGTCGCCGACAAATTTATCCGTACCGGTGCTGCCAAATGCGCACTGGTGGTCGGGGCTGAAACATTATCACGGGTGCTGGACTGGAAGGACCGGACGACCTGCGTGCTGTTTGGAGACGGTGCCGGCGCTGTAATCGTGGAGAGCAGCGACGAGCCCGGTATTCTGTCTACCCACCTGCACGCTGACGGCGCATACGAAAGCCTGCTCACGGTGGCAGGCGGCGTAGGTCAGGGCTACGATAGCCTGGCGAATGGCAATGGCTATGTCACCATGAAAGGCAACGAAGTATTCAAGGTTGCGGTCAATACACTCGGACGCATTGTCGATGAGACGCTGGAGGCCAATAACCTCGAAAAATCTGACATCGACTGGCTGATTCCGCATCAGGCCAACATCCGGATCATTCAGGCCACCGCAAAGAAATTGCGAATGTCTATGGATCGTGTCGTGGTGACGGTCGGCGAACATGGCAATACTTCCAGCGCATCGGTGCCACTGGCGCTGGATGTGGCGGTACGTGATGGCCGTATCAAACGTGGCGAGATGCTCCTGATGGAGGCGTTTGGCGGCGGTTTCACATGGGGTTCAATCCTGCTCAAGTTTTAATCCGGTTTTTCTCATGAATAATAAAATATGCACTGATGTTGCCCTGGTTTTCCCGGGTCAGGGATCGCAATCCCTCGGCATGCTGGCGGAGCTGGCGGGAAATTTCCCTGTTGTTGGCAGAACATTCGCCGAGGCATCGGAAGTTCTCGGTTACGATCTGTGGGAGCGTGTTCAGCAGGGGCCGGTTGAGTTACTGAACCAGACTGCCTGCACCCAGCCGGCGATGTTGACCGCAGGTGTCGCAACCTGGCGCTGCTGGCAGCAACGGAGCGATCGGGTTCCTGCGATGATGGCCGGCCACAGTCTCGGCGAATACACCGCGCTGGTGTGTGCGGGTGCGATGGATTTCCGCGATGCGGTGGGGCTGGTTGAGAAACGTGGCCAGTACATGCAGAGCGCAGTTCCGGAAGGCGTCGGGGCGATGGCTGCCATCCTGGGGCTGGATGATGCGGCAGTGCAATCGGCCTGTGCACAGGCGGCCGGTGACGAAGTCGTGAGTGCAGTGAATTTCAATTCGCCGGGGCAGGTGGTGATCGCGGGCCATGCGGCGGCAGTGCAGCGGGCAATGGAGCTTGCCAAACAGGCTGGCGCCCGGCGCGCGCTGCCGTTGCCGGTATCGGTGCCGTCGCATTGCAGCCTGATGAAACCGGCTGCCGAGCAATTTGCCACTCAGCTCGCAGCCACCGCCATATCTTCTCCGACAGTCACGGTCCTGCATAACGCCGATGTCGCCTCGCACAGGGATCCCGATGCCATCCGCGCGGCACTCGCTGCCCAGTTGTATCAGCCGGTGCGCTGGGTCGAAATCATTCGCGCAATGCAGGCGGCTGGTATTGGCTGCGTGGTGGAGGCAGGGCCAGGCAAGGTACTGGCGGGTTTGAATCAGCGTATCGAGAAGACTATGACAGCGGTTGCCGTGCAGACGACAGCGGATCTTGAAAAAGCTCTGGGCTGCTGCGACGCAGCAAACCAGGTTGAGTAGATGGAGAACACAGACATGACATTGGCGGAAGATATTGCACTGGTAACCGGAGCAAGCCGTGGCATCGGGCAGGCGATCGCATTCGCGCTGGGCGCGGCTGGTGCCAGAGTGACGGGCACGGCGACGACTGAAAAGGGCGCCGCGGCGATACAGGCGGCGCTCGATAGCAAAGGTATCGAGGGCCTCGGCCTGATGCTGGACGTGACTCAGCCGGAGTCCATCGATGCAGCAATGGCGGCGATAAAGAACAGGTTCGGTGGCACGCCGTCGATTCTCGTGAACAATGCCGGCATTACTCGCGATAACCTGCTGATGCGGATGAAGGATGACGAGTGGGACGCAGTGATCGGGACTAATCTCGGATCGGTATTCCGGCTCAGCAAGGCCTGTCTGCGTGGAATGATGAAGGCCAAACGCGGGCGCATTATCAGCATTGGCTCGGTAGTGGGCGCGACCGGCAATCCCGGGCAGGCCAATTATGCGGCCGCAAAAGCCGGTCTGGTCGGCTTTACCAAGTCGCTGGCCCGCGAAATCGGCTCGCGCGGAATTACTGTGAATGCGGTTGCTCCCGGCTTTATCGATACCGATATGACGCGCTCGCTTGGCGAGGATCAGCGGCAGGCCCTGATCGGGCAGGTTCCGGTCGGTCGGCTGGGCAATGTCGACGATATTGCCGCCGCCGTGAGCTTTCTGGCATCCCCCGCCGCCGGCTATATCACCGGTGAAACACTGCATGTGAACGGCGGCATGTTTATGCCTTGATAAAGGCGGTTATCAGGATATAATCGCAACCCATTGTTAGTTATTGAATAGATATAAGCTGCTCGGAACCTTGTCAAACCGCGAAAGCGACATTGCATTGGCGCAATATTAGATGCCTCTATGACTGGATTGGTTATCCGCTTTTAACTAAAATACGCGCGCAGCTTAACGACTGATCACACACACACTGAGGACTTTTCCGCGATGAGTAATGTTGAAGAACGCGTCAAAAAGATTGTCGTCGAACAATTGGATGTCAGCGAAGATTCTGTCACCAACGAGGCATCTTTTGTTGATGACCTGGGCGCGGATTCTCTTGATACCGTAGAGCTGGTTATGGCACTCGAAGAAGAATTCGAATGTGAGATTCCGGATGAAGAGGCGGAAAAAATAACTACCGTCCAGCAAGCAATCAATTACGTCCAGGCGCACCTCGGTTAATACCTGCCATATTCCCGATCGAGTTGCCGGCGCCGTCAATAATCTGCGCCGGTGGTTCGAGTCGGTTTCCCTGTTCAGATTATTTCCAGAGACCGGAGCACTAACCAGTGTCGAGTCGTAGAGTCGTTGTGACCGGGCTGGGTATCATCAGCCCTGTCGGTTTGTCTATATCGGATGCCTGGCAAAATATCCTGGCGGGCAACAGCGGTATACGTCCGATTACGCGGTTCGATGTTTCCGATTTCTCGGTGCGTTTTGGCGGGACCATCGAAGGTTTCGATGTCGAGGAATATATCGGCAAGAAAGATGCCCGCAAAATGGATACATTTATCCATTATGGCGTTGCTGCGGGCATCCAGGCGATTCGTGATGCCGGCTTGGAGATCACCGAGGAAAATGCCGAACGCATTGGTGTTTCGATAGGTTCGGGTATTGGCGGTCTTCCTGGCATCGAAAGAAATTATGCAGCTTATTTACAGGGCGGCCCGCGCAAAATCTCACCGTTTTTCGTTCCAGCCAATATCATTAATATGATCTCCGGCAATCTTTCTATTCTCTATGGTTTGAAAGGGCCGAATATCGCTATGGTGACCGCCTGCACCACTGGCACGCACAGTATCGGCGCAGCGGCACGCATTATTGCCTATGGTGATGCGGATGTGATGGTGGCGGGTGGTGCTGAAATGGCAACCACCCACACCGGCCTGGGCGGATTTGCCGCCGCCAAGGCATTGTCGACGCGCAATGACGATCCACAGGCTGCCAGCCGGCCCTGGGATCGGGAACGCGATGGCTTTGTGCTCAGCGATGGAGCCGGCGTGATGGTTCTGGAAGAGTATGAGCATGCGCGGGCCCGCGGGGCCTCGATCTATGCCGAACTTGCCGGCTACGGCATGAGTGGCGATGCCTATCACATGACGCAGCCTTCGCAGAATGGTGAAGGGGCGGCACGATGCATGCGCAATGCCTTGCGCGATGCTGGTCTGAATCCGGATCAGGTTGATTATGTGAATGCGCATGGCACTTCAACGCCGGCCGGTGATCTGGCCGAAGTCAAGGCAATCAAGACAGCCCTGGGCAGCCACGCTTATAAAACCGCCGTCAGCTCATCGAAATCCATGACGGGTCATTTGCTGGGCGCCGCCGGTGGTGTCGAAGCCATTTTTTCAGTGCTGGCGATACGCGATCAGGTGGCTCCTCCGACCATTAACCAATATACGGCTGATCCTGACTGCGATCTGGACTTCGTGCCAAATGAAGCGCGTAAAATGAAAATCGATGTAGCGATTTCGAATTCATTTGGATTTGGCGGAACCAACGGCACGCTCGTATTCAAAAAGCCGGGCTAACACGATCCCTGATGATTCATCAGGAACGCATCGATAGCGTCTTCGATCCCCTCGACCTGCACGCATCGAACCCCGTACGCTATCCTCACATTCTGCAAAGTACTGCTACCGGCTCGCAAGGCAGGTATGACATTCTGTTTGCGTTTCCTGGTGAAAGCCTGGTGCTGCACGATGTGCAGTCGTTTGATTTTCTCGAAGCACTGGATGATGCCTGGCGTGCCGAAACCTGTGCTGCAGCTGCAACTACGACACTGCCGTTTTACGGGGGCTGGTTTCTGTATCTCGGTTATGAGCTTGCCGGACAGATCGAACCGCATCTGCGGTTGCAAGCGGACGACTCCGGTTTGCCGGTCGCCTGCGCCACCCGTTTTCCCGCCGCTGTCATCGTTGACAGATTCACCGATGAGCGCTGGATCGTTTCGGAAGATCCAGAATTACCGGTGCAGATCGCGGACGACATTGCG
Source organism: Thiogranum sp. (assembly GCA_024636585.1). Lineage (GTDB taxonomy): Bacteria > Pseudomonadota > Gammaproteobacteria > DSM-19610 > DSM-19610 > Thiogranum. The sequence continues at coordinate 40,237 of JAGXGS010000048.1, forward strand.
CGTCTCCGGCCGCCGGTGGACACGCATGCACTGCAGTACTCCGAGGTCACTGAAGATCCGGATTCATTCTACCTGCAGGCGGTAAACCGGACGCTTGGCTATATCCGTGACGGTGATGTGTTTCAGGTCAACCTGTCGCGGCAATGGTGGACGGAATGGCCGTCAGACATTCGTACCGACACCCTGTACCGGCGCCTGCGCGCCAGCAATCCCGCACCGTTCAGCGGCCTGGCTACATGGAGCGATCGGGCTATTCTGTGTTCCTCGCCGGAGCGCCTTGTCGAAGTGCGTGGCGAGCAGGTGCAGACGCGCCCGATTGCGGGTACGCGCCCGCGCGGTGCCGAACAGGCAGATGATGACGCGTTCTCAGATGAGCTGCTGGCGCATCCCAAGGAGCGTGCCGAGCACATCATGCTGATCGACCTGGAGAGGAATGACCTGGGGCGCATCGCAGTGCCGGGCAGCGTGGCGGTGAACGAGCTCATGGTGCTGGAGTCCTATACCACAGTGCATCACATTGTCTCGAATGTGCAGGCAGTCAAGCGGCCCGATGTAACGCCTGGTGACGTCATTCGAGCGGTATTCCCTGGCGGCACCATCACCGGTTGTCCCAAGGTGCGTTGCATGGAGATCATTGCCGAAATGGAGCTTTGCGGACGCGGTGCATACACCGGGTCGATGGGTTATCTGAACCGGGACGGCAGCATGGATCTGAATATTCTTATTCGCAGCATGGTAAGAAGCGGGGGCCGGCTGAGCTTCAGGGCGGGCGCGGGAATCGTCACCGATTCGGTTCCCGAGGCTGAACTTGAAGAGACCCGTGCCAAGGCCCGGGGACTGCTGCGGGCTCTCCAGGGTGGTACTGAACAATGACGGCCCGATACTGGATAAACGGCGAGTCACGCAGTTGTCTGGATGTTGGCGATCGCGCGATACATTATGGCGACGGCGTATTCGAGACCCTCCGCGTGCGCGGCGGTCAGGCCGAGTTTCTGCCACGCCACATGCGTCGGCTGATGGCGGGCTGCGAGCGCCTGAAGCTGCCTCCGATTCGGCCATCGCTGGAGGCAGAAGTGCAGGCGCTGGCCGCGCAGAGCAGTGATGCGCGTCTGAAGATCATAGTGACACGCGGCAGCGGTGTGCGCGGTTACCGTTTCGATGCCGGAAACGAAGCGACATGCGTGCTTGGTTGTTTTCCCGGCCCTGAGCGTTTTCCCGAGCTACAGGCCGCAGGCGTTCGCGTACGGGTTTGCACGCTGCAGCTGGCGCGGCAGCCGGCCCTGGCCGGCATCAAGCACCTGAACCGGCTGGAGCAGGTGCTGGCGCGTGCAGAATGGAGTGATCCGGCGATCCATGAAGGTCTGATGCTGGATACCGGCGGTGCCGTGATCGAAGGCACCATGAGCAATCTGTTCCTGGTGCGCGACAATACGCTATGGACGCCGGCTCTGACGGACTGTGGCGTCGCGGGTATTATGCGATCGGTTATAATCGATCTTGCTGGTGACCTGAACATGGCGGTCAGAATTCAGGGACTGAGTCTGGATGATGTGCGAATTGCCGATGAAGTGTTCATCTGCAACAGCCTGATCGGCATCTGGCCGGTCAGGACTATCGATGAAGTTCGAGATTTCGCAGTCGGTCCCGTAACCAAAGAATTGATCGTGGCGCTCGAGACCCGATCAGATACTGGAAACAGCAACTGGTATGCATCGTGAGTAATGGAGAGAAGCAAGACAGAACCCTGGCCGGAAAGATGTTTCGTCTGCTCGGCCTGTTAATCATCCTGATGAGTTTTGTGAGCGCGTGGCTGCTGATGGATTTTCAGGCATTCCGGGAGGCGCCGCTGGATCTACCCGATTCCAGTACAAGCCTGGTCGTAAAGCCTGGAAGTTCGCTCAAGTCTATTGCATCCGAACTGGAGCAGCGGGAACTGCTGGAAAATCGCATCTATCTGCTGCTGCTGGGAAGATGGCTGGGTCTGGATGCACATATCAAGGCGGGAGAGTACAGCCTGCAGCCTGGTATGAATCCCGAGCAACTGTTACGAACACTCGCCGAAGGCAAAGTGGTGCAGCACGCCATAACCCTGGTCGAGGGACATACGTTCAAAGAGATAATGGCGCGCATTGGCGAAAACCCGGTGCTTGAGCAGACCCTGGAAAGCCACGATCCCGAGGAAGTCATGCGTGCAATCGGTTATCCGGATCAGCATCCCGAAGGACGCTTTCTTCCGGAAACCTATCACTTCCCGCGTGGAACCACTGACGTTCAATTTTTGCGTCGGGTGTACAGCAACATGGAGACCTTTCTGGAGGCGAGCTGGCGCGAGAGGGACGATGGACTGCCATTGCAGACCCCCTATGAGGCCCTGATTCTGGCTTCGATCGTGGAAAAAGAAACCGGGATTGAGGAAGAGCGAACCCGAATCGCCGGCGTCTTCACGCGACGCCTTAAAACGGGCATGCGTTTGCAGACGGATCCGACGGTTATTTATGGCATCGGCGAAAGCTACGATGGTGATATCCGCTATCGCGATCTGCGCACCGATACTCCATACAATACCTACACCCGTTCCGGTTTGCCGCCAACTCCGATTGCAATGCCTGGAAAAGATGCTATTCGCGCCGTGATGCATCCGGGAGACGGGGATGCGTTGTACTTCGTTTCGCGCGGAGACGGCAGTCATTATTTCTCCGCAACCCTGAAAGAACATAATCAGGCTGTTAATCGTTACCAGAGAAATCGCTAACTATGGCAGATAAAACACCAGCCGGGCGTTTCATTACTCTGGAAGGAGGCGAGGGCGCGGGCAAATCGACTAACCTGGAATATATCCGGACGCAACTGGAGAGCGCTGGTATTCCGGTGGTCGTAACGCGAGAACCGGGTGGTACCCAGCTGAGCGAACAAATCCGCAAGTTGCTCCTCGATACCGGTAACACCGAAATGAGTTCGGACGCTGAATTGCTGCTGATGTTCGCGGCGCGCGCCCAGCATTTAAAGCAGTTCATCCTGCCGGCGTTACAGCAGGGGACATGGGTCCTCTGTGATCGCTTTACTGATGCAACCTATGCGTATCAGGGTGGCGGACGTGGTATCGATAACGAACGTATCGCCATACTCGAAGAGTGGGTACAGCAGGGTTTCCAGCCCGACATCACGATTCTGTTCGATTTACCGGTCGAAGTAGGTCTGGACCGGGCCAGCAATCGTGGCCAGCTGGATCGGTTTGAACAGGAACAGCAGCTGTTTTTCGAGCGTGTTCGCGCGGCATACCTGGCGCGGGCCGAGCAACAACCGCAACGCTTCAGGATCATCGATGCAGATCAGCCGCTCGATAACGTGCAGTCACAGCTGGATGGGGTAATGACGCAGTTGTTGTCGAAAACCGGATCGATCGAATGATATTGCCGCCCTGGCTCAATCCCGTCTGGCAGAGGCTCAATGAGACCCGCTTGCGTGAACGACTGCCCCACGCACTGCTGTTCAGCGGCACTGCGGGGACCGGCAAGCAGATGATTGCTGAGCAGCTGGCACATGCGCTGCTGTGCGCCGCACCCGACGCTGCGGGACACGCCTGTGGAAAATGTTCCGCCTGTTCCTGGCTGCTGGCAGGAACCCATCCTGATCTGCTGGTTTTGCAGCCTGAGGAAGCCGGCAAATCGATAAAGATCGATGATGTTCGTGCCCTGTGCAATAGTCTGGTTATGACCAGTCATGCAGGCCGTTATAAAGTCGCGATTATCCATCCCGCGGAAGCCCTGAATATTAATGCCGCCAACAGTTTGCTGAAGACTCTGGAAGAGCCCACCGAGCGAACCGTAATCATGCTGTTGAGCGCGAGGCCCGGGCGCCTGCCGGCAACTGTCCGCAGCCGATGTCAGCAGGTACCGTTCCCGGTTCCGACGCAGTCGCTGGCCTGTGAATGGCTGACAGCCCAGGGGGTTGACCCTGGAGTCGCGCTGCGCTGTCTGCAGCTGGCGGGTGGTGGGCCGCTTGCAGCACTGGAGGTGGCGCGTAGTGATCGCGAGCAGCGACTTGCACAGTCTCTCCGGCAGTTGCAACAGGTTTTCGAAGGAACCCTTGATCCGCTGAAAGTCGCATCTGAGTGGATGGCTGATCAGGAACAGACTGGCTTGCTGGGATGGCAGAACTGGCTGGAGGAAGCGATCCGGTGGAAAATCGCCGGTTCCCCGCGTATCGAGAGCCCGGACAGTGCACAGTTGCAGCAAATCGTAGAAACGGTAGACTGTCGGCTATTATTCAGCTTGGCTGATCGAGTGGCTAATGCCTTGAATAGCTTGGGATCCGGACTGAATCGACAGCTGATACTCGAAGATCTGTTGATCAGCTGGGCGGGACAGGCAAAGCGGGATTCCATGAGACGGATTGCGAGAAGCAGGTAGAACCGAATATGGCAATAAAACCAGGTGGCGCAGCCCGGCAGGGCATTCTGTCACTGACGATAAAAGACAAAAGCGCGTTATACGCTGCTTACATGCCTTTCGTGAAGAACGGCGGATTATTTATTCCGACCAATAAGTCGTACCAGCTGGGTGATGAAGTATTCATGCTGCTAACGCTGATGGAAGAACCGGAAAAGATACCGGTCGCCGGCAAAATCATCTGGATTACTCCGAAGGGCGCACAGGGTGCGAGGGCTGCGGGTATCGGGGTGCAGTTCAGCGACAAAGATGGCGGTATGGCGCAAAAGAAAATTGAAACTTATCTGGCTGGTGCTTTAACGGCAGACCGCCCCACGCACACAATGTAAGCCTGATACCGTGCTTGTTGATTCGCATTGCCATCTCGATATGCTGGATCTCGAACAGCATTCGATCTCTCAAATAGTCGACGAAGCGGCGCAGGAAGGCATCGGTCACATGCTTTGCGTCTCGGTTAGTCTCGAACGCTTTCCTGCAATGATGCAACTAATCGAACCTTTCCCGCATATCTCCGCCTCCGTGGGGGTTCATCCCGATGGGGAAGATGTTGAAGAGCCCGATGTGGAACGGCTGACGGAACTGGCCGGAAATTCGAGAATCGTAGCTATCGGCGAAACTGGACTTGACTATTTCCGGACTGAAGGAGATGTCGAGTGGCAGCGCCAGCGGTTCAGGACACATATCCGGGCAGCACGCGCTGCCAACAAGCCCCTGATCGTGCACACACGCGAGGCCAAAGAAGATACGCTGCGAATTCTCAAGGAAGAGCGCGCCTACGAGGTGGGCGGGGTGCTGCACTGCTTTACCGAGGATTGGCCAATGGCGCAGGCTGCCATGGACATGAACTTCTATATTTCCTTCTCTGGCATTGTCACATTCAAGAATGCTACTCAGATACAGGACGTTGCACGCCAGATGCCACTTGAACGAGTGCTGGTTGAAACGGACTCCCCGTATCTGGCGCCGGTTCCGAAACGCGGCAAACCCAATCGGCCTGCTTATGTAAAGCATGTGGCCGAGTACGTAGCGAAACTGCGCGGCGACGCGCTCGAATCCTTTGCAGCAAAAACCACCGAAAACTACTTCACGCTGTTTTCAAATTAACCTTTTAGAACAACATCCTGCAGCTTCATAAAGTTAGGTTTCCTGCGGTCGATATGAGGGCCGGGGCACAAAAACCTGGTCGATAGCAGTAATCCGGTCAAGCGCGTGTATATCAATCCTGCCTTGGATGCATCAGGACGATGCAATGGAAAGCGACGGAATCCCGCCCGTAATAACAATGCAAATAGTCCCGATCAAAGGCCAGGGGTGTCAGCGTGGAAAGAAGAAAAGCCAGACGAAGTCAGATTCAGGTCGATATAGAAATCGCACATCCGGGGTCTAACCGTTGCAGGGGGCTCGCCGACAATATCAGTCGAACGGGTGTGTCGGTGACTCTGCATGAAGGTACACTACCGTCCGCACAACGTTCGGTGATACTCAACTTCAGGGTCTGGACCGGCAACGAAACCCTCTATCGCAAGGTATATGCACGAGTGATGCGCTACGACCAGACACAGGTCGCGCTTGAATTTGCCGAGCATGATTTTATAACGGAAGCGATTATTCAGGATCTGATGTTCTATCAGTCGAGGACACGTCGACAGGAAGATCTCGAGAGGGCAGATAACCAGAGTTCGAAGCCTGGCTAATGAATCCATGCCGGTTCAGTGATTGCGGTACATCTCTGTAATAGCTGCTTCGAATCGGTGCACGATAGTCTCACGTTTAAGTTTCAATGTCGGTGTCACCAGACCATCTTCAATGGTCCATGGATCGATCGTGCAATGAACTGCGTGGATCCGTGCATAGCCAGGGAAAGATGAAATTTGCGTTGCAATTTTTTCCAGAACCATCTCTTTGATGCGAGCGCTGTTGCAGGCGTTTTCGGTATCCGGATCAAGACCTGCCTGTTCGGCCAGCGTGAGCAAAAGCTCAGGATTCAGGACTGCTAACGCAGACAGGAAAGGCCTGCCGTCTCCCACGAGCAGAACCTGCTCAAACAGAGGGTCACCAGCGATCGTTGTTTCCATATCTGCCGGAGGTATCTTTTCTCCATTTGAGAGCACGATTATTTCTTTCAGCCGCCCCGTTATATAGAGCTGACCGCCATCGATACGCGCCTTGTCACCAGTGTGTAGCCAGCCATCGGCATCTATCATGTCGCCTGTGGCAGTTTCGTTCGCCCAGTATCCAAGCATCACGCCCGGACCACGTACCAGTAACTCCCCACGTTCGCTGATTTGAGCTTCAATACCGTTCAGCATAACGCCCACACCTTTCGGATCGTTATTTTTAATCGGATTAACACTGATTACCGGGCTGGTTTCGGTTAATCCGTAGCCCTGAATCATTGGTAAACCCAGCGCCAGAAAGAGTCGGGCGACATCAAACGGTAATGGTGCGCCACCGACGACCGCCAGGTTCATCCTGCCTCCCAGTTTCTTCAAAACTTTTTGCGCTACCAGCAGATTGAATAATGGCCAGAACAACAGCTTCGGATGCCAGGATGCGCGTTTTTGTTGATGCTCGAATCGATGCCAGCCGATGTCGACAGAGATATTGAATAATGCGCGTGCGAGTGAAGATTTCTCTGTCAGCCCTGACTGAATCTTGTTGTAAATTCGTTCGAAGATCCGTGGCACTGCGATCATTATCGTAGGACGAACAGCAATGAGATCATCGGCGAGCTGAGGAATAGATCGGTTATATGCCACTGCCGCACCCGCCATCATAGGCAAATAGTAACCCGCAGTGCGTTCGAGGGTATGCGACAGGGGCAGGAAGGAAAGGAAGATTTCATCGGATGCACAGCTAACCAGCTGCAGACTCGCATAGGCATTTGAGAGAATATTATCGTGGCTCAGCATGACGCCTTTGGGGCGGCCCGTGGTGCCGGATGTGTAGACGATAGAGGCGAGCGAATTTTTATCCCATGAAGATGGCATGAGTTCTGCGCGATCAGGCAGCCATTCGCCAACGGTCTTTAGGCGAACATCCCGATGTGTGGCGGTATCTATATGCCATACAGTGATAATGCTCGTCAGAAATCCCAGCTGATCGACAACAGGCTGAATGCTGTCCCAGTGTTCCTGTCCACCCAGAAGCAGCAGTTTTACGCCCGCGTCCTGGAGAATGTATGCAATATTTTCAGCGCGATCCTGGGCATACAGCGGCACCACTACCAGGCCATTAGCCAGCGCTGCCTGATCGAACATCGCCCACTCCGGACAATTCTGCATGATTACCGCGACACGATCGCCACGCTGCAATTCTTCACCTGCGAGTGCAGCTTGCCAGCGTGCGACCTGGCGGCTCATGTCGGCCCACGAAAGGTCGCGCCACATATCGCAGCTTTCATCATAGTGCCGATAGGCCAGCTGGTCAGGGGTGCGCTGAACACGTGCATAGAACAGCCCATCAAGCGTTTTGGCATCGTCTGGTGTAATCAGGTGGCGTGGCCTGTCTGTCATCAGGCGCCTTTCTCCGGGGTTGCGTTTTTGCCAAAACCCGCTACGAATTCCCATCCCGGATCCGGCTTGAAACGAGGCCCGAACTGTTGCTCCAGATTATGCAGGCGCTGCAACAGGACATCGGCACCGACGGTCTCGATGTACTTTAGCGGCCCGCCGAGAAAGGGAGCAAATCCAGCTCCATAGATCATGCCGGCATCGAGATGATCCGCAGTGCCGACGACTTTTTCGCGCAGACAGGAAACCACCTCGTTCAAAAGTATCAATATCATGCGATCGGTGTTTTCGGTATTCGTATGGTAGGTTTTCGGAAGCCTGGCTTTCTCTGGTTTTCCTTTTTTGTATCGGTAGAAACCGGCACCGGTTTTTCGACCCAGGCGGCCCTGTTCAACCAGATCGCTGAGCCGTTTTGGAACATCGACGTTAAAGTGACCAGAGAGAATTTGTGCCACGTGAAGGCAGACATCCAGACCGACGGCATCGGCCAGCTCAATCGGCCCCATGGGCATTCCAAAGCCGACAGCTTGCCGATCGATGTCGGTCGGAGGAACACCTTCGCTTTCCAGTCTTACTGCCTCCAGCAAGTAAGGCATAAGGATCCGGTTGACGAGAAATCCCGGCGTGCTGCTGACTGGCAACGGAAGACGATCAATTGCACGTGTAAAGGCAATCGCTTTATCAATGGCATCCGTTGTGGTGCTGCCGTCATGAACGATCTCAACCAGCTTCATTTTCGCGACCGGGTTGAAAAAATGGATCCCGACCAGACGACCAGGATCCTGCAATATTGAGCTGAGTTCACACAGAGGAATGCTTGATGTATTGGTTGCCAGAATAGCGTCTTTACGCATCAGCGGATCAAGCTCTGCGAAAAGACTACGTTTTGCCTCTACCTCCTCGAAAATGGCCTCAATTACCACGTCGGCTCGTTTTACGCCGATTCCCCTGTGATCAGGCGTCAATCTGTCCATTGCTTCCTGAATCAAACGGGGGCGCTTGAGCTTGCGCTCAAAGAGCTTGACGGAGCGTTTCACGGCGGGAGCCAGTCGTTCGGGCGACTGGTCCTGCAAAGTGACGTGCAGACCGCTGAGGGCACACCATGCCGCTATATCCCCGCCCATAATGCCGGCGCCGATCACGTGCACGTGGACCGGCCTGGTGCTGGCGCGGCGTCCCAATGCTTTTAATTGCTTCTGCAGCAGAAACACGCGTATGAGATTCTGGGCTGTTGCACCAATAATAAGATCTGCGACAGATTCCGCCTCGGCATGCATCATGGCGCGTGGATCATCTGCATGTTTTTCCCACAGTTCAATCAATGCAAAGGGCGCAGGATAATGTTCCCGCCGGACCTTTTTACCCGTCTGGTAATAAAGCAGTTTCGCCAGTGTGGGGCGCACCCATGTTTGGTTGCTGAGAGACCGGAATCCATGACGTCGCTTCTTCAATGGCGGATCAAGAATCATTGCACGTGCGGCAGTTTTCAGATGCCGCTCCGGTACCACGTGATCGACTATCCTTTTGCGCTTCGCCGCGCGAGCGTCCAGGGTCCGACCAGTGAGCATCAGGTCCATTGCTGCCAGCGCACCAGCCAGCGCAGTGAGTCGTACTGTTCCCCCGAATCCCGGGTGAATGCCCAGCAGCACTTCCGGCAATCCAAGACGCGTGGCAGGATCATCCCGAGCAATACGATAGCGGCACGCCAGAGCCAGCTCGAGTCCTCCTCCCAGGCAGAAACCGTGAATCAACGCGACAGTGGGGAAGGACAGGGCGGCGAGCCGGTCAAGCACCTCCTGACCTCTTTGAATAGCCGCCAGGGCATGATCCCGATTTTGCAGATGGGTAAACTCGTGGACGTCGGCGCCGGCAATAAATCCATTTTCCTTGTCAGAGAGGATCACAAGGCCACGCGGATTACGCCGCGCAATCTCAAGTATCTCCTTATAGAAGGCATCCAGCAGTGATGCATTCAGGGTGTTCGTGCCCGAGTCGTATTTATTGATATGCAGCCAGGCGATGTTTTCCTCATCGACTTCAGTGTAGAGATCCTGTGTCTCAAAATCTGCGCTCATCATTCCATCCTGTCCAGAAGCATTGCACCGCCCTGACCGCCGCCTATGCACAAAGCGGCGACGCCGCGCTGCCGACCGGTTCTCTGCAGGGTCTTTACCAGGTGCAGAACAATCCTTACACCGCTGGCGCCGACCGGGTGACCAATGGAAACACCGCCACCATCGACGTTCAGGGATTGCTCATCAATTGCTGAAAACGGCTTCTCCAGCCCCAGAGAGACCCGACAGAACTCTTCATCCTGCCAGGCCGCCAGACATGCCTGAACCTGCGCTGCAAAGGCTTCATTGATTTCCCAGAAATCAACGTCTCCGGAATCCAGATTATTGCGTTGCATGATGGGCGCGGTTGCATACACCGGTCCCAGACCCATTCGGCCGGGATCAAGTCCTGCCCATTGACTGTCTTTTATCTGCGCGAGAACCTGCAGATCGTGTTTTGCGACTGCATCTTCCGAAGCCAGCAGGAGCCAGGCTGCGCCGTCAGTTACCTGTGCGCTGTTTCCCGCCGTTACTTTGCCGAACGGGGCATCAAAAACCGGTCTGAGCTTTGCCAGCTTCTCCATACTCGAGTCGCCACGCAGCCCGGTGTCCGAATCGAAATAGCTGCCATCGACTCCGTAAACCGGCTCTATCTCATCGAGGTAACCCTGTTCGCAGGCATGCGCCAGACGCTGGTGGCTGCGTAACGCAAACATGTCCATATGCTCACGGCTGATAGCGAACTGATGAGCCAGGATCTCCGCCGTCTGGCCCATGCTCAGACCGGTGGTCGGATCGGTTAGTCCCCGTAACAGCCCGACCACAGGTTTTAGGAAGCGGGGCCTGAATCGGCTAAAAGCCCGCAGTCTGGCGACCGGACCGCGTGCGGTCCTGATCAGGCTCAACCACTCGACCATCGACTCGTCAAACAAGATCGGCGCGTGGCTCATGGCTTCGACGCCGCCGGCAAGGATCAAATCGGACCGGCCGCTGGCAATCTCCTGGGCCGCGCTGTCCAGTGCCTGCATACCCGATGCGCAATTGCGCTGTACTGTCCACGCGGGCACCTGTTCACCGCAGCCCAGTCGCAAGGCCACAATCCGGGCGATGTTCGCTTCATCGGGACCGGGCATGACACAACCGATTATCACCTGATCGATTTCCGCCGCGCGGAACGGCTGGCGGTAGAGCAGGGCACGACCTGACTGTAACGCCAGGTCAGACGCCCGAAGAGGACCTGGTTTGCCGGCCGCACGTAGAAACGGCGTTCGACAACCATCCACTACATAGACTGGTTTGCCCGTTGCGAGGGGGTTGGGCTTTTCGGCCATGAATCACGCTTCTCCTTCCAGTAGTCGGCGGGGAAATCGTCGACACTAATTACTTGTTGTCTGGCTGCAGTGGCAGCTTCCACCAGCGCAGCCTCGCGTTTATCTATTATGCCGATCGATATGGCATCCATCAGGTGCTGCTCTGGATCTCCGGCAGTCAGTTCACCATTGCGCATGGCATTTCGCAAGCGTGCAATGATGGGGACGGCAGCCGTGTCCTTCTCGAAAGCTTCCTCAATTTGTGCAAGTGCATCACTGTTGTCATTCGATATAAAAACACCATCAGTAAGCCGGTCACGGGCGCTGCCATAGCGAAGAATGACGCGTGCGCATCGCTGTAACAACAGATCCGAAGGTGTGCGATAGCTCGAACCCCATGGGAAAAGAGTCCGTTTCAATACCCGGCCTGCGAGACGGTGAGGCAAGTTGTCGAATACCTCCATGAGGCGCTGCTCCGACTGATGAAGCGCATCAGTCACGGTCCACTCCAGGAGTGGTCGATCAGCCGTCGGCCGCTGCTGGTCTGAAAATCGCTTCAACGCGGCCGAGGCAATATACATGAGGCTAAGAATATCTCCGAGTCGCGCAGATAGCGCTTCACGGCGCTTCAGCGAACTGCCCAGGGTCATCAACGCGACCTCAGACGTTACAGCAAAGGCAGCGCTGAGGCGGGTGAGTTGACGATAATAGGAAGATTCTTCGAAATCTATCGGCGAGCGCACAAAACGCGCACCGGTTAAGCCGTGGAAACTGGCGCGGGCGAAATTGCTCGTTAAGAGACTGGCATGCTGAAAAATTGCGCTGTCGAAACGCGCGGTGTCATGTCGTCTGGCAGCCCGGATCTCCTCCATGAGATTTGGGTGACATCGTAAGGCACCCTGTCCAAAAATTATCAGACTGCGCGTGAGAATGTTTGCCCCTTCAACAGTTATGCTTATCGGAATTGCCTGATATATGCGCGCCAGATAATTTCTTGGCCCCATGCATATGCCTCGCCCACCATGTATATCCATTGCATCATCTACGCATTTTCGCATGCGCTCGGTCAGATGATACTTCACGATAGCGGATGCAACCGCGGGCTTTTCGCCGGAGTCAATCGCGAGCGTGGTCAGACCACGTGCGGCATCCATTGAGTAGGTGTTTCCGGCGATGCGTCCCAGCACCTCAGCGACACCCTCGAAATTACCAATTGGCGATTTGAACTGGCGACGAATAGCCGCATAGGCTCCAGTCGCGCGCGATGCGAGCTTGCCGGCACCGGTGCTGAGGGCGGGAAGCGATATCGATCTTCCGTCGGCAAGACACTCCATCAGCATGCGCCAGCCGTGACCGATACGCGCCTGTCCGCCGATAATCCACTCCAGGGGAATAAATACATCGCAGCCCTGGTTGGGACCATTCATGAACGCCTGGTTGAGAGGGAAGTGACGCCTTCCTATGGTGATTCCAGGTGTCTCTGTCGGTATCAGCGCCAGTGTAATGCCCAGCTCCTCCTGGCTTCCAAGCAGATGATCGGGATCGAAGAGCTTGAATGCCAGCCCCAGCACGGTCGCAACCGGCCCCAGTGTAATGTAGCGTTTATCCCAGTTAAGTCGAATGCCGAGTTGCTCGCGGCCGCCATACAGGCTGCGGCATACAACGCCTTTGTCAGGCATCGCAGCGGCGTCGCTTCCGGCTTCCGGTCCGGTCAGCGCAAAGCAGGGAATTTCCTCGCCGCTCGCAAGGCGGGGTAGATAATATTGTTTCTGCTCGTCGGTACCATAATGCAGTAATAGCTGGGCCGGCCCCAGCGAGTTTGGAACCATTGTTGTTACGGCAGCGGTGATGCTGCGGCTGGCAATCTTCATGACCACACTGGAATGCGCGTGAGCGGAGAATTCAAGGCCACCATACAGCTTCGGGATGATCATTCCGAAGAAGCGTTCACGCTTGAGAAAGTCCCACACCGGCGCCGGTAGATCATGCAATTCCTGAGTGATCGTCCAGTCGTCGATCATGTCGCAGAGTTCATCAACGGGACCATCCAGAAATGCCTGTTCTGCTTCACTGAGCGAGGGAGCTGGATAAGCGAGCAGTTTGCTCCAGTCCGGATTGCCACTGAACAGATCTGTTTCCCACCAGGTGCTCCCGGCTTCCAGCGCCTCTCGTTCAGTCTCTGACATCGATGGCATCATTTTGCGGAAGCGATCCAGCAGCGGCGCACTGATTATCTGCTGTCGCAGTTGCGGCACCGAAATGACGGCAGCCGACGGAATCAGCAGCAACCAGACCGGAGTGAGGAGCCAGGGATTCATACTATGCAGGATCGGCCATACGAGCAGGCTGATGGCGAATATGCCAGACCAGGCCCAGGCAGGCGCGCGGCAGGCAGCGAGAATCCATACGCCTGCCATTGCGAGAAGTAGTTCCAGAAGGATCACCATGCTCTAACTCCAGGCTAATCGGGGACTTTTTCCGGAATCGCTGTTCCGAGGTCGGCCGGGCATTCCGGTGCTTCACGCACATCCCGGGCGGAGACAGCGATCTGTCCCACATCCGGACCAAAGGAGGGCGTATAACAGTCGCCATGGGCGTTACAAATTCGTCCCTGCTCGTCCCAGGGAAGGTCGCGATAGGATGCGTTCATCGAGAATTCCGTGTGTGGACACTTGATGATGTCGAAGTAGGGCGAATAGTCGAAATCTCGGGGCGTGAACAGACGCGTGTTGCGAGGAATCAGACGCAGCGAGCCATCATGCAGTTTTTCGAGAACCGGCAGGACCGGGAATCTTACCGACGCAAATGCTGCAGCGATCATCGATGAACAGACGGAACGTGTCGGTGAACCGGCGTTGTGTTCGAAGAGGCTGGAACGCCATTGACGCGGAATGATGCTGTAAGGAAAGAGAAACCGCGCCAGATCCAGCAACTGGCGCAGGTCATACTCAAAGCCCAGATGCTGGAGTGCGAACTTCATGACCTGTTGTGCATCCTGCCGGGACAGGCCGCTCGGACGGCAGATGCGCAACGTATCGCAATGATACTTTTCCAGTGGATTTACAATCGTGCCCTTGCCGAGCCAGGCTTCTATGACCAGCTGTTCGCGCGGGTCTCCGTCATAGAAAGAGCGAACTTTCGCGCACAGCTCCTCGTCATCGATGTCATGTATACGGCCGATGTACAGCGCTGAATGCGACCAGGGGCTCTGGGTGACGGTGCGGATGATTTCGGAAACGCGGCTACGGCCTTCGACCAGAATGACGTCTCCGGGCCGAACTTCGTAACGCAGTCGATCAAAGTCACAAAGCGGCGGCTGAACCGGCACGCGTTCAGTCGTAAGACAGCTAACAATCGCTTTGCCCAGCCATGCAGCAGGATTCATGACCACACAACCTCCGCCTCAGGTGAAGATTACTGGTCTGCTCGGGAACCGGTGCAACGTATCCGGGGCTACATCAAGGAGCAAATTCCAGGTCTTTACTGGATAGCGGCATTAGGGATAAAACTTTACTATTTAATAACTAAGGGTGGATTCTTGCGCCGGAGCCTGGGTCTAGGGCATGGCTTCAAAAGTCATGCGCAAAGCCCGATCAAGCGCTCGAGTGGGCGTGTAAAAGTGTGGTGAAAAGCGAATGCCGCCGCCTCGCAGCGCGCAGATTACGCCGTTATGCTGCAAATACTCATAACGGGCTGCTATATCGTCGTCAGCCGGTTTGAAGGTGACGATCCCGCAGCGCCGCCCAGCGTCTTTTGGCGAAATAATTTCGGCATTTTCATTCAATTTTTCAATAAGATATTCAATTTTTACAGAAATAAGATTAGAAACTTCCGAAATGCCCATATCAAGCAGCAGGCTCATACTGGCATGCAATGCGTGAATTCCGAGCATGTTGGGGCTCCCGCACTCGAAGCGACGCGCGGAAGCGGCAGGCTGCCAGTCCCTGCGTGAAAAATCGCCCATGACCTCGGTCATGTGCCAGCCATACTGTTTCAGTGACAGTCTTGAAATCCAGTCCCGCCGACAAAAGAACAACGCCAGACCTTCAGGGCCGAGCATCCACTTGTGGCCATCTGCGACAACGAAATCAGCCTGGCAGGCCTGAACATCGAAAGGTTTGGCACCCAGGCTTTGTATGGCATCGACACAGAAGGCTACATCGTGCTCGCGACAGGCACTGCCGATAGCGTTCAGATCCAGAGCCAAACCTGTGCCGTATTGGACTGAACTCACGGATACCAATCGTGTCTCAGGATTAATTGCCGCGGCAATAGCGGACTCGGGGACATCATTCTGTCCGATATCCACTTCAATGACGCGAACTCCGAGCGGCTTGAGTGATTCCCAGACGATTCGGTTCGAAGGGAATTCCTGATTGGTGATGATGACCTCATCACCGGCGTTCCAGGACATACCATAGGCGATGACAGAAAGCGCTTCCGATGTATTTTTGACCAGGGCAATTTCATCGGTGCTCTGCGCATTGATCAGGCAACGCAGCTGTTCCCGCAATGCTTGCTCGACTTGCAGCCACTGGTCATAGTGACGCGAGCCCTTGAGACCGTTCTCCTCGGCAAACTGGCTGACGGCTCTCACAGTACGCTGTGGCCACGGCGAAACAGCTGCATGATTGAGGTAACAGAGCGTCTCGTCTAAAGTAAATTCGTTGTGATACATTTTGTTGTTTCGCTGAAAGGATTGACATGAATGAATCAGGATTAATACACCGCAGCCTTTGGCTCGTCGCATCGTTCTTGCTGGCCTGCGGCGGCGCCGCGGCCTCGACTACAGAAGGTGTAGCGGAGGAAACCGGCCTGCGCTACTGGGAGTGGCAGGATGATGGCATTTTGTTTCGGCTTACTCAACGGCTTCCTGACCAGACGCGGGCTTTTTTCCTGGCGCGAGGATTCGATCGCGCCGATGCGGATTTTATCGCCACCCAATGCGTTTTCCAGTCAATGTTCAAAAATACCGGGACATTGGATGGGGAGGTGGTGATCGACCTGGAAAACTGGGAAGTCAGGACCGGACAGGGTCAATCCATGCTCATGACGCGCGATACCTGGCGCGCTGCACCCGAACTTCAGGATGCGCCTGCCGCGGCTATGATAGCACTGGAGTGGTCGTTATTGCCCACACATCAGACATACGAGCCGAACGACTATAACTGGGGAATGACGAGCTATGGTTTGCCTCCCGGGTCGACATTCGACCTTGAGTTTTCCTGGTCCCGCGAAGCCAGGCGTTTTTCCAGGGTCCTGACCGGAGTCGAGTGCCCCGCTGATATAGATCCGCAACCGGAGCAATCCGAATGAAACAGACACTTGCATTGATCGTAGTCGCTGTCGCCTGTATAGGTCTACTGCCTGTCACTGCGGCAGGCCCGGCAGAAAATCCCACAGATCCAGGCTCTCAGCTGTTGCATCCGGTGCCCGGA
The DNA here is from genome assembly GCA_024636585.1 of Thiogranum sp. GTDB lineage: Bacteria > Pseudomonadota > Gammaproteobacteria > DSM-19610 > DSM-19610 > Thiogranum. The sequence continues at coordinate 56,999 of JAGXGS010000048.1, forward strand.
GTAGTGCCGGCACCGGATTTTAAACTTCAGGATATGGATGGAAACTGGCATCGGCTGTCCAACTACCGCGGCAAGGTTGTCGTGATTAATTTCTGGGCAACCTGGTGTCCGCCGTGCAGGGAAGAAATGCCTGCAATGCAGCGCGCATGGTTAAAATTCAAGGATCAGAACATCGTGATGCTTGCGATCAATGTGGGCGAAGACGAGGACACGATATTCAATTTCACCGCCAGCTATCCGGTGGAGTTTCCACTGCTGCTTGATACTGATTCAGCGGTGATCGGCGCCTGGCCGGTCCGCGGCCTGCCGACCACCTTCGTCGTTGACCCGCAGGGCACTATTGCCTATCAGGCGATCGGCAGTCGCGAGTGGGACGATCCGTATATCCTGCAAACGCTCAAGGCACTGCGCATGCACTGATCAGCTGCTGATGCGCAGTCAGCGCTGGTCGATAGGCACATAGTCACGCTGGGTCGGACCAACGTATAGCTGACGCGGTCTGCCGATTCTCTGCTCTTCATCACTGATCATTTCCATCCACTGTGCGACCCAGCCGACGGTGCGGGCAATGGCGAACATGACTGTGAACATATTGGCGGGAATACCTAATGCGCGATAGATCAGACCCGAATAAAAATCGACATTCGGATACAGTTTACGCTGTATGAAATACTCGTCGGCCAGTGCAATCTCTTCGAGCCGCAAAGCCAGCTCAAACATCGGATCATCATCCTTGCCCAGCTTGGCCAGCACCTGGTGGCACATTTCGCGAATGATACGCGCGCGCGGGTCGTAATTTTTGTAGACCCGGTGTCCGAAGCCCATTAACCGGAACGGATCATTTTTATCTTTGGCTTTGGCCAGGTATTTATCGATGTTGCTGACGTCGCCTATTTCATCCAGCATGCTGAGAACCGCCTCATTGGCACCGCCATGAGCGGGTCCCCATAAAGCGGCTATGCCTGATGCCATACAGGCGAATGGATTGGCGCCGGAGCTTCCGGCGAGGCGGACTGTCGATGTGCTGGCGTTTTGTTCGTGATCGACATGCAGTATAAAAATAAGATCCAGTGCCTTTTCGGCAATCGGGTCGACATAATATTTCTCACAGGGAACCGAAAACATCATGTTCAACAGATTTCCGGTATAGCTGAGGGAATTATCAGGATACACCTGGGGTTCGCCAATCGAATGCTTGTAGCTTGCCGCGGCAATGCTTGGCATTTTCGCGATCATCCGGTGAGCAGCAATTTCCCGGTGGCGCGGATCAGAAATATCGGTGGAGTCATGATAAAAGGCGGAAAGCGATCCCACGACGCCGACCATGATCGCCATAGGATGTGCGTCGTGATAGAAGCCGTGGAAAAAGCCCTTCAGCGCTTCATTGATCATGCTGTGATGGGTGATGATATTGTTAAACTTGGTCAACTGCGTGGCAGTCGGAAGATCACCATATAGCATCAGATGTGCAACTTCCGTGAAATTGCTCTGCTCTGCAAGCTGCTCGATGGGATAACCGCGATAGAATAATTGTCCTTCTGCACCGTCCAGATAGGTCAAAGCGCTCTGGCAGCTGGCCGTCGACAGAAAGCCGGGATCATACATAAAGTAACCGGCTTCTTTCAGGAACAACCCAATGTCAACCGCATCCGGACCCAGCGTGGACTCCCGGACCGGCAGTTCGGTCTGACGGCCGGTACGATTGTCGGTAATAGTGATCGTGTCCTTTCCCATCGGGTAAATCCCCTGCATCAAGTTTTCATTTCAATAAAAAGGTGTGACGTCGTCCTTCACCCGTTGTTTACCAGCTGTCTCCGGTGCCATAGTAGAAAGGCGGCGGGTATCAGCAGGAGAGTGAGTATCGTAGCGCTTACCATACCACCCACCATTGGTGCGGCAATACGTCGCATCACCTCGGAGCCAGTTCCACTGCCGATCATGATCGGCAGCAGACCGAAGATGACCGTTGCCACGGTCATAATGATAGGCCGCACTCGCAGCAGCGCGCCATCGACGATCGCCTGCTGGAGATCTTCCAGATCGACTGTCCGGGACGCCGCAGCTGCATCATCCCGGCGCCGTTGGTAAGCCTGGTTCAGGTAAATGAGCATTATAACCCCCAGTTCCACCGATACACCTGCGAGGGCGATAAATCCAACGCCGATCGCAACAGACAAATCGTACCCGAGCAGGTAGATCAACCACAATCCGCCGACCATCGCCAGCGGCAGGGTGGAGAGAATAATGAAAACTTCCAGCGCGCGCCGAAAGGCAAGGAACAGGAGCAGGATGATGGCTATCAATGTTACTGGAATCACCATTGACAGGCGTTTTCCGGCGCGTTCCATATACTCGAACTGCCCCGACCAGCCCAGTGAGTAACCGGTCGGCAGCTCTATGCGCTCCGCGATAACCTGTTTGGCCTCGGTAACATAGGAGCCGATATCGCGGTCCTGGATATCGATGTAAATCCATCCGTTCAGACGTGCGTCTTCACTTTTGATCATGCCAGGGCCTTCGGTGATGTTGATCCGGGCGACATCAGAAAGCACGATCTGCGCACCAGCCGGTGTCTGAATCGGGAGCATCCCGAGCTTTACATCGGAATCTCTTACATCTTGCGGAAAGCGCAGATTGACCGGATAACGTTCGCGACCCTCAATCGTTTCCGTGACGTTCATGCCACCTACGCCGGTGCGAACAATCTCCTGAACATCGGCAATGTTCAATCCATATCGAGCCGCTGCCACACGATCGATGTCGACAGTGACATAGCGCCCACCGACGACCCGTTCAGAAAATACCGACAATGTACCCGGGACACCAGCCAATGCCTGCTCTATCTCTTTGCCGATTTCCTGAATCGTCGCAAGTTCCGGTCCGGCCACCTTGATGCCCACGGGTGTCTTGATGCCAGTGGCCTGCATGTCGATCCGGTTTTTGATCGGCATGACCCAGGCATTGCTGATACCCGGAAGTTTCACCAATGAGTCCAGTTCACGCTTCAGTTTGTCCAGAGTCATTCCCGGACGCCACTGCTCGCGTGGTTTTAATTGAATGGTGGTTTCTATCATAGTGAGCGGTGCCGGATCGGTGGCGGTGTCAGCGCGTCCCATCTTGCCGAATACCCGATGCACTTCCGGGACCGTCATGATGAGTTTGTCGGTCTGCTGGAGTATCTGCTGCGCCTTACCAATCGACACAGCAGGAAAGGTGCTGGGCATGTACAGGAGGTCGCCTTCATCGATGTCAGGCATGAATTCGGTGCCCAGAGGATCCTGCAGTGGCCACCAGCCGGTCAGCGGCCAGACCATGGAGGCGGCCGCAAGCGTTGCCACCAGTACAATGATGACCGGCACCTTCAGTGCCAGATTGATCAGCGGCCGGTAAATCAGCAGCAGCAGGCGATTTACGGGGTTGTCTTTCTCTGCAATGATTTTTCCGCGCACCAGGTAGCCCATCAGTACCGGCACCAGTGTCACCGAGAGCCCCGCAGCCGCTGCCATGGCATAGGTTTTGGTGAATGCCAACGGTGCAAACAAGCGGCCCTCCTGCGCCTCGAGAGTGAATACGGGCAGAAAGCTCAGGGTGATAATCAAAAGTGAAAAGAACAGCGCCGGTCCAACCTCGCTTGCCGCGCGCGCCACGATCTCCCATCGATTATTGTCATCCACAGTCTCGCGTTCCAGGTGTTTGTGGAGATTCTCGATCATCACGATTGCGGCATCGACCATGGCGCCGACCGCAATGGCGATTCCGCCCAGCGACATGATGTTGGCATTGATACCCTGCGCATGCATGACGATGAAAGCGGCCAGGATGCCGACCGGGAGACTCAAAACGATCACCAGCGAGGAGCGCAGGTGGAACAGGAATACCGCGCATACCAGCGCGACAATGATAAATTCCTCGATCAGCCTGTGGGTCAGGGTGTCAATGGCGCGTTCAATAAGGCCGGAGCGGTCATAGGTAGGGACGATTTCAACGCCCGCCGGCAATCCGGCCTGCAGTTCGGCCAGTTTGTCCTTGACGGCCTGGATAGTCTGGAGGGCGTTCCCACCCCAGCGCATAATGACGATGCCGCCCACGACTTCGCCTTCACCGTTCAGTTCGGCAATGCCGCGGCGCATCTGCGGACCCAGACGAATATCGGCAATATCCCGCAGCAGAATCGGCGTTCCGTTGTCGTCCATGCCCAATGGGATCTGCTCCAGGTCATCGATGCCCTGAAGGTATCCTGACGCACGAACCATGTATTCCGCCTCGGCCATTTCGATGACCGATCCGCCAACCTCCTGGTTACCGCGTTGAATGGCAGTTTTTACCTGCGCCAGCGGCATGCCGTAGGCGCGCAGACGTTCCGGGTCCACCACCACCTGGTACTGTTTCACCATACCGCCGAGGGTACTGACTTCGGAAACGCCCTCCACAGTCTGCAGTTCGTACTTCAGGAACCAGTCCTGAAGACTTCGCAACTGGGCAATATCGTGCTGGCCGCTGCGGTCGACCAGCGCATATTCATACACCCAGCCGACGCCGGTGGCGTCAGGTCCGAGCGCTGCAACTGCTCCGTCGGGCAGGCTGCTCTGGATCTGGCTGAGATATTCCAGCACGCGCGATCGTGCCCAATAGAGGTCGGTGCCATCTTCAAAAAGAATGTACACATAAGAGTCGCCGAAAAACGAATAGCCGCGTACGACTTTGGCCTTCGGGACTGACAGCATGGTAGTGGTGAGCGGATAGGTCACCTGGTCCTCGACCACCTGTGGCGCCTGTCCGGGATATGACGTCTTGATGATGACCTGGACGTCCGACAGGTCGGGGATCGCATCTACAGGCGTATTGCGAACGCTGTAAATCCCCCAGCCGACCAGTACCACGGTCAGCATCAGTACCAGCCCTCGATTGACGATCGACCAGCGAATGATGTTGGCAAGCATAATCTGGATTCCTGTGCCGGTTAGTGGTTATGGTTGTCCATGGCCTTGAAAGCGGAGCGCAGGTTCGCTTCGGAATCGATCAGAAACTGACCCGATGTCACCACACGCTCACCTTCTTCAAGACCACTGATGATCTCCACCCACTCACCACTTTCCATACCGGCCACCACTTCGCGAGTGGAAAATTTTCCGTCGCCCAGCGCCATGATGACGCGTTGTTCATCGGTGCTCTTTATGAGGGCCTCGCGAGGAATGCTTAACACGTCGTCTTTGGGGCCCGCAAAAATCCGCACGTCCGCATACATGCCGGGCTTCAGTTGTTCGTCTGGATTATCGAGGGGGATGCGTACACGCAGCGTGCGGGTTTTCGGGTCCAGGTTCGGGTAGACGAATTCGACACGTCCTTCCCATACCCGTCCCGGCCAGTAGGCTATTCGCAGTTCCGCAGGTTGGCCCGCGGCGACCCAGGCTGACTGCTGTGCGTAGACATCCACCAGCACCCAGACACTGGCGAGATCGCTCAGCGTCAGTACTTCGGTGGCGGGCTTGACGAACATCCCCTCGCGTACATTCAGCGCCTCGACAAAACCATCCTGCGAAGCAAGCACCCGTACCCGCCGGTTTGCCTTGCCGCTGCGTCTCAGCTCCTCGATCTGTCCCTCGCTCATGCCGAGCGCTTCAAGGCGCTCCCGCGACGCCTGCTTAAGAAAGTCGTTGCTGCCGCCCAGCGTCTGCACATACTCTTCCTGGGCATTGAGCAGTTCGCGAGAATAAAGCTCGAACAGGACGTCGCCCTTTTTCACGCGCTCCCCGCGCGACTTCACATTGAGTTTTTCTATCCAGCCTTCGGTGCGCAGATGTACATGACTGATCTGGCGTTCATCGGGAGCGATGTAGCCGACGGTATCGATGCGCCGCCATAACTTTCCAACTTCCGCAACCGCAGTACGCACGCCGAGGTTCTGGACGAGGGCCGGATCAATGGTGACGATTCCTTCGTTACCGGGCTGGTCCGCATAGACCGGCACCAGGTCCATGCCCATGGGCGATTTACCGGGTCGATCGCGACGATAATTAGGATCCATCGGGGCAACCCAGTAGAGAATCTCGCCTTCGTCATCGGCAGCAAACAGAGGTGATATGGAACCCGGTATCAGCATCGACAAGACTGACAGCAGTACCAGCCACGCCCGTGCATGGGGTAATTGTTTTGCGGCGTTCATTCGGAAACTCCCTCGGAGATTGCGCTGGCGGCAACAGGTTCAGGCGCCAGATAAAGTAAACGTGCGGCGGTGCGATTGCGGTCGACGCGAAGTCGCAATGCCTGCAGCCGGACATCCAGCTCGGTGAGCCGGGTGCGCATGACGCCGGAGAAGTCCGTGACGCCGCTCTGGTAAGCCGCCACGGCGGCACGCGCATTCTGTGCGGACTGGGGGACGATGCTGTCACGATAAAGTTCCAGCCGCTCATTGAGTCGAGCCCATTCCGCAGTGTTGATATTCAGCTGTTGCAGGAGGTCACGATACTGATCGTCGCGCTGCATGCGCGCCGCCTCAACTTCCTGCTGGCGGGTTGCCAGAACCCGGTCCTGCCGCTTGGCAGTAAACAGCGGCAGGTCCAGGATCACCATCGCCGACACGAAATCATCGCGGTCGCTGCCGTCGATATTCTCGCCGGTGCGATCACCGTAAGTGACATCCAGCATCCAGCCCGGCTTGTAGCGTTGGCGCGCGATATCGACGCTGCGCTGTTCCGCCTCCACGCCAATACTGTCTACGCGCAGCAGAGGATGCTGATCGAGTTTCGCCAGCAGAATCTCGTGGGGTGGAGGTGGCGGCAGGCGGGGCAGTGTTGCAGGAAGACTGGAGTTGGCGGCCGAAGCGCCAATCAACCGCGCCAGTTCGGCACGCATTTTCTCTTCGTCGGTGCGGATGCGGGTTCGGTGATCTTCGAGCAATGCCAGCTCGACATTAGCGCGCAACACATCCTGCTGATTGTTTCTGCCGGCGGCATAGTGAGAGCGCGTAACGTCGGCCAGTTGATCGAACAGTCCGCGACTTGCATCGATGGTCTGTCCCGCCTGCACCTGATACCAGACTTCCAGATAGCGCTCTCGCACCTCGCGGAGCACGCCGCGCCGCAGGGCCGCGGCGCGTAACTGCTGGGCCTGCGCCATCAGTTCGGTGCGTTCGCTGGTAAGTTCCAGCGTCTGACCCGGCGGAAACACCTGCTGCACGCCGACCTGCATCTGGGTCATCGGTTCCTGATCACGGTCAAAGCTGCCCGCAGGGAGGTTGATGGCGCCCAGCTTGAGCTTGGGGTCAGGTAACTGCGCGTCCGCCACAGCCTGTTGCTGACGCGCATCGGCCAGCGCCTCGAAGCGGGGCGCAGTAAGGTCTTCCTGCAACGCAAGTTGTTCGGCCATCTGCAGTGTCAGATCTGCCGCGGCAGCGGAAGAAAGCAGTGGCAACAGGACTGCCAGCAGAGCCAGAAGACCCGGTCTGCCAGAGATGTGGCAGCCATTTTGATCACAATGCAACATGTGAACACTCCATAACCAATCATTAGGGACTGACGTGCGGCTCGCGAGTGTAACAGGCAGTATTGCCAATCGCAGGCGTAGCTACGCGTCGGGGATTGAGCTATGGATTCAGCGGGGAGGTCGTAACGGCGGCGATTCGCCGCGAGATACCAGATCGGGCAGGATTTCCGGGAGAGAATGGCCGTCCCGCGCATGGTAAAGCACGGTAAAGACGGGAACGCTGATCAGGCTGCTGAAACAGGTTGAACAGTCCTGTTGAGTGCAATTGCCGTCTTCGCAGTGATTGTTCTGGCAATGCGTGCAGCCAGGCTTCTGCTGCTCGACTTCGGAGCTGGCTGTGTGCATGGCGTGATCGCAGCCGCCGGCCATAACACTCGACGCGAACACCGGCAGTGGCACGATGCTCAAAGCGGCGGCCAGGAAAA
>JAGXGS010000049.1 GCA_024636585.1 Thiogranum sp.
AAACTGTCTTCGTCATATTTGGCAAAAAAGCGTTCGCGCGCCAGGCGCGTTCCCGACCCGCGTTCGCGGGCGATGAAGGTTTCGTTGCGCAGCCGCTCGATCGGAATGTTGCGCTGTCCCGCGAGCCGGTGATCGGGCGGCGCCAGCACCACCAGCGGGTTATCCAGAAACAGGTGCGATTCCAGTTCCAGGCCATCCGGCGGCTGTCCCATGATGGCAAAGTCGATGCTGTTGGTGGTCAGCGCCTTCAGCAGGTTTTCGCGGTTTGTGACGTCGATGTCCACGGTGACGCCCTGATAGCGCTGGATAAAGCTGCCGAGGAGGGTGGGGATGAAATAGTTGGCGGTGCTGGCTACGGCGAGAGTCAGCTTGCCCTGGCGCAGTCCTTTCATTTCTTCCACGACCATCTGCATTTCGCTGACCTGACTGGCTATACTCAGGCTGTAGCGGTAAACCTCCTTGCCGGTATCGGTGAGGTAGATTTTCTTGCCCATCTGCTCAAACAGGGGCTGCCCCAAGGACTCTTCCAACTGCTTGATTTGCATGGAAACAGCAGGTTGGCTCAGAAACAGTTCTTCGGCCGCACGGGTATAGTTGAGATTCCGTGCGACCGCTTCGAAAACCTTCAGCTGGCGTAGTGTGATGTTCATGGCTGTGAAACTTTTACCGGGTATCCTTGAATAGAACGGATGATAAGCTACTGTTATCGTTTTTATCAATATTACTGATTTACAATTATGATTAAACGGGCATACTTTGCACTCCGCCGGGCACTACACCCGCACCGTGAAAAGTAGCCGATCAGGATAGCGACGAGCCATCCGAGTGAATGGCAGCGGAGCTGAATTCTCGAACAACCTTTGGAGAGAAATACTATGGCAGTGAAGACCTACAATGCGGGCGTCAAGGAATACCGCGAAACCTATTGGATGCCGGATTACACCCCACTGGATACCGATATCCTTGCCTGTTTCAAAATCACCGCCCAGCCAGGCGTGCCACGTGAAGAGGCTGCCGCTGCAGTTGCCGCAGAATCTTCCACAGGCACCTGGACAACGGTATGGACGGACCTGCTGACTGACCTGGATTATTACAAGGGTCGCGCCTACGCCATCGAAGACGTGCCGGGCGACGATGAATCCTTCTACGCTTTTATTGCCTATCCGATCGACCTCTTCGAGGAAGGTTCGGTAGTTAACGTATTCACTTCGCTGGTGGGTAACGTGTTCGGCTTCAAGGCACTGCGCCATCTGCGTCTCGAAGACGTGCGCTTCCCGATTGCTTACGTGAAGACCTGTGGTGGTCCGCCCCACGGTATTCAGGTTGAACGCGACATCCTCAACAAATACGGCCGCCCCCTGCTCGGTTGCACCATCAAGCCGAAACTCGGTTTGTCAGCCAAGAACTATGGCCGCGCTGTCTATGAATGTCTGCGCGGCGGTCTGGATCTGACCAAGGACGACGAGAACGTAAATTCCCAGCCTTTCATGCGCTGGCGCCAGCGTTTCGATTTCGTCATGGAAGCTATTCACAAGGCGGAGAGAGAAACCGGCGAACGCAAGGGTCACTACCTGAACGTTACCGCGCCGACTCCGGAAGAAATGTACAAGCGTGCCGGGTACGCCAAAGAGCTGGGCGCACCGATCATCATGCACGACTACATTACCGGCGGTTTCTGTGCCAACACGGGCCTGGCCAACTGGTGTCGTGACAACGGTATTCTGCTGCATATTCACCGCGCCATGCACGCAGTGCTCGATCGTCATCCCAAGCACGGTATCCATTTCCGCGTGCTGGCCAAGATCCTGCGTTTGTCCGGTGGCGATCACCTGCACTCGGGTACTGTGGTTGGCAAGCTGGAAGGCGATCGTGAAGCCACCCTCGGCTGGATTGACATTATGCGTGATTCCTTCATCAAGGAAGATCGCAGCCGCGGTATCTTCTTCGATCAGGACTGGGGCTCGATGCCGGGTGTATTCCCTGTTGCTTCAGGCGGCATCCACGTCTGGCACATGCCGGCGCTGGTTGCCATCTTCGGTGACGATGCCTGCCTGCAGTTCGGTGGCGGCACTCTTGGTCACCCCTGGGGTAACGCTGCCGGTGCCGCCGCTAACCGCGTCGCGCTGGAAGCCTGTGTCGAAGATCGCAACAAGAACGGTGTGGAAGGCCTGGAAGTACGCGGCGGCGATGTGCTGCGTGACGCTGCCAAGTCCAGCCCGGAATTGAATGCTGCGATGGACACGTGGAAAGAAATCAAATTCGAATTCGACACTGTCGACAAGCTTGACGTATCGCACAAGTAGCGAACGGGCGAAGAGCCGGCCCATCGCTATTGCGATAGGCCGGCGCACCGCCACAGTTATTAAAGACGTTATGAATTCGAAATCATAGACAGAGGATTTAGCAATGAGCGAAGTACAAGATTACAAGTCAAGCTTGACTGATACGACCAGCCGCAAGTTCGAGACATTTTCCTACCTGCCGGAAATGAGCAAGGAAGACATCAGAAAGCAGGTGCAATATATCGTCGACAAGGGCTGGAATCCGGGTATCGAGCACACCGAACCGGCGAATGCCTTTGATCACTACTGGTACATGTGGAAGCTGCCGATGTTCGGCGAAACCGATGTCGACACGATCCTGGCCGAAGCCGATGCTTGCCACGCCGCGCACCCGAACAATCACGTGCGTCTGATCGGTTACGACAACTATGCCCAGTCACAGGGTACCTCGATGGTTATCTACCGCGGTCCGATGACGGCCTGAACGGGCAGGGTAGCTTGAACCGCCAGAAGCCCCTGACCGTATCCGCGGGCAGGGGCTTTTTTCATGGGCAGAAAGTCGGAGTATGACTCCCGATCAAATCCAGGGAATACGCTATGAGTAACGTTGATATCAGTCAGTACAAAGTCAGAAAGGAACCGTACTACGAAGCCGTAGGCACGGAAGTCGACCTCTATGAGGCGGCCTATAACGCCCGCATGCCGATGATGCTGAAAGGCCCGACCGGCTGCGGCAAGTCACGTTTTGTCGAATACATGGCCTACAAACTCGGCCGCCCGCTGATCACTGTGGCCTGCAATGAAGATATGACGGCTTCTGACCTGGTCGGCCGCTTTCTGCTCGATAAGGAAGGCACCAAATGGCAGGACGGTCCGTTGACCACAGCCGCGCGTTTCGGCGCTATCTGTTACCTCGACGAGGTGGTGGAAGCGCGTCAGGACACCACCGTAGTGATTCACCCGCTGACTGACCATCGCCGCACTCTGCCGCTGGACAAGAAGGGCGAACTCATCGAGGCGCACGCGGACTTTCAGCTGGTGATTTCCTATAACCCCGGTTACCAAAGTCTGATGAAGGATCTGAAACAGTCCACCAAACAACGCTTTGGTGCGCTGGATTTTGATTATCCGGATGCAGATATCGAAACCAGCATCGTGGCGAAAGAAAGCGGTGTGGATACCGAGACTGCCGGCAAGCTGGTGCAGATCGCGCACCGTACCCGTAACCTGAAGGGACATGGGCTGGATGAAGGTATTTCAACGCGCCTGCTGGTTTATGCGGGACAATTGATCATCAAGGGCATCGAACCCATCGCTGCCTGCACCATGACCATGGTGACACCGCTCACTGATGATCCGGACATGCGTGACACGCTCAATGCCGCTGTGCAGACCTTTTTTGGTTGAACTCTCCAGGTCGGAGCCTCGATCTGACAGGCAGATGTTATGACTATAAAGCTTGACGATTACCGCGATTCGCTCAAGGACATTGATCCGGCGGTGATGGATACGCTCGAGGGTATGTTTCAGGATGCGTCGCGGGTGATGTCACCCGCTGGATTGCATGATTACCTTGAAGGTGCCATCGGACTGAGCAAGCTCGGCCGCGGCAATAACATCGTCATTTCCTATCTCGAGGAAATGCCGGCGGTGGTGAAGGAATGTGGCGAGGATATCATCACCGATGTTATCGAAGCGGCGATGAGGCTGTCGTCGATGACCTCCGGCGAAGTCATCGCGCTCCTGTTCAGCACGCTGCCGACAGCTGCCCGGAGACTCGGCGATCCCGAATTGCTGCGCGGCTATCTCGGTTTCATTCACCAGTTGTCGGCGAAAGCGGCGCGCGGACTTCGGCCGATGCTCAATCACATGGAAGAACTGCTTTCCAAGCTGACCCTGAGCGGACTCAAACGCTGGGCATTCTTCGGTGCTGAAGCCTACCGGCGCGACTTCCAGAACCTGCAGGGCTACTTTAACCTGGAAACCACCGATAGCCAGGCGATGCTGCAGAAAGAACGACGCGGCACGCTGTTCGTCGACACTCAGCGCAAGCTGAATTTTTATCTGCGCGCCCTGTGGGCACGCGACTTTTTCCTACGGCCGACGGCGGCCGATCACGAAGGTTTCAAGCCGTACATAGAGTACCGGGTCCTGCACATGCCGGACGCGGTCGATGACATTGGCGACATAAAGGGTCTGGAAGTCTACCGGGCCATCGCTGCGCATATGGGCGCGCATATGCGCTACACCCGTAAAGCCATTTCGGCGGAACAACTCAGCCAGGCGCAGATGTTTTTTATCGGTCATATCGAGGATGCACGGGTCGAATATTGTGCGGTGCAGGAATTCCCGGGGCTGAAAAAACTCTGGAAATCGCTGCTCGAGACGCCGTTGGAAGAGGCTGTCGAACACTCTGCAGTGCCGGTGCTGGAACATCTTGCCATCATGCTGCTCGACAGCAGCGTGAGTTCCGAAGATGCGCAGCTCAATGCCTTTGCGGAGAAGTTTCACGCAGGTATCGAGGAGAACAAGGAGAACATCACCTTCTCCTGGCACATGGGCATGGAACTGTTCAATCTGTTCGTGGCGCGGCGCGAAGTGCCAAGTCTGCGCATCCTGCAGAATATCCGTATTCCGTACCGGGATGATAATCGCTATGCCTGGGAGTTCGAGGAATTCGACTGGGCTCGGGATATCGAATATGTACCGGCCAGGCAACGCCAGGTGCGACGACGGGTCAGTGCGATCGAAATGGCCAACGAGGTGGATTGCGAATTCGCCGGCGATGATGCTCAGGAAATCTGGACCTGCGACACCGAGATGTTTCCCTACGAGGATAATGGCGTCAGTTACAATCAGATGTGGGGCAAGGAACCTGTTTCCCCTCCCTTTCATTACCATGAATGGGACTACCAGGTGCAGCTGCACCGGCCTGACTGGGTGACTCTTTATGAACGCCGCCCGTCGATGGGCGATCCGGAGGATATTGAAGACATCCTCACCGAATACAAACCGGTGGCCCACCGGATTAAACAGATCATCGATCTGCTGACACCGGAAGGCGTGCAGCGGGTGCGCAACATGGAAGACGGCGACGAAATCGATCTCAATGCCGCGGTGGATGCCATGGTCTCGATTCGAATGGGTGAGCAGCCCAACCCGCGCATCACCATGCGCAATGTGATCAAGAGTCGTGATCTTGCCGTGGTGGTATTGCTCGACCTGTCCGAGTCCACCAATGAAGTGGTATCCGGATCGGAAAAGACCGTCCTGCAGTTGACGCGCGAGGCCTCTTCGCTGGTTGCCACGGCCATCAGTGGTATCGGTGATCCGTTTGCGATTCACGGTTTCGCATCGGACGGCCGGCACGATGTGCAGTATTATCGGTTCAAGGATTTCGGCCAGCGCTTTGACGATGAAGCCAAGGCACGCATGGCCGGCATGAAGGGTGGCCTGTCGACGCGCATGGGTGCGGCCATGCGGCATGCCGCGCAGCATTTGCTGAAACAGCCGGAACGGCGCAAGCTGGTGCTGCTGGTCACTGACGGTGAACCTGCCGATATCGATGAGCGTGATCCACAACACCTGCGCCACGATACGAAGAAAGCCGTCGAAGAGTTGTACAGCAAGGGCGTACTGACCTACTGCCTGACGCTGGACCCGAATGCCGATCATTACGTGAAGCGTATTTTCGGCGAAAACCAGTACACTATTATTGACAATGTGCAGCGGCTGCCAGAAAAATTACCCACGCTGTTTGCAAGCCTTACCACATAGCGGATCAATATACACATGAACAGAAAGGCAGAAAAACGTTACGTCGGCATCGACAATGAAATCAACGGCGGCATGACCGATACCGGCAAAATCGTTCGCGATGCCTGGGTGTTCGGGCTGATTCCCGAGACTGAGACCTGCGAAGGCTGGTTGTCGCAGGGCATAGAGGATCTGTGGCGCAAGAGCCAGGATGAGTGGTCCAAATACGGGTACCAGGTCAATCGATTGCCGGAGGATGTGCGCGAGCGTTTTTTGCGCATTCAGGCGGATGCCGTGGAACGCGCCAGGGCGGCCGGCTGGAATCCGGACCTCGGGGATGACGATTGACTTGCGGGTTTATGAATGGAGCTGAAGTTCAACCGCGGTCAGGAACTGGGTCGGGAACATCGCAGCCTTCCCGCCGGGCTCTATAACCGGTTGCACCTGCTGTTGGCGCGCAGCGACAGCGGCACGCTGTTTGTTCCGATCCGTTCCATGCAGTATCTCGCCGCCGTCGATCAGGAAGAAGTCATTTTTGTCGATGGTCTGGGGCCGCGTGATATCGGGATTTCGTGGCGTAATTTCGAGGTTGCGGAGCGTCAGGACCTGAGTGCTCCGGTGGGATTCGTGTGTATCTATTATGATCCGAATGGCCACGAGATCATGAACCAGTTGCAGGGCGAATTTCTTAAGGCGCTGGAACAGATGCAGAAACGGCAGCCAAAAAGCGGTGACGCCAGTATCATTCCAATTGACAGACACTGAGGTATAGTAGTGCACGACTGTCGCATGCCTTTCACAGGACTGGCTGCGGAATAACAAGAGAGTCTGCATGGATCCGCTTTTAATCAGTGTGGCGTTCGCCGCAGGTCTGGCCATTTACCAACTCGGGCTGCCGCCGATGGTCGGATTTCTGGTCGCAGGTTTCGTATTGAACGCGACCGGGTTCGAATCCTCGGACACCCTGGAAACCATCGGTAATCTCGGCGTCACGCTGCTGCTGTTTACGGTCGGTCTGAAGCTCAAGCTGAAGGACCTCCTGCACAGCGAGGTATGGGCCGGCGCCAGCCTTCACATGGCGCTCATCTTCCTTGTCAATCTGGCGGCGCTGTATCTGTTGCTGCAGCTGGATTTGCCCCTGACGCACGGAGCGGATCTGCAGATGCTGGCATTGCTGGCATTCGCGCTGTGTTTCTCTTCGACCGTATTCGCGGTAAAAATCCTGGAAAAGAACGGTCAGCTGACGTCGCTGTACGGCCGTACCGCTATCGGGATCTTGATCATGCAGGATGTCTTCGCGGTGATCTTTCTCGCCGTGTCATCCGGTCAACTGCCGACCGTCTGGGCGCTCGGTCTGCTGGGCCTGCCATTGCTGCGGCCGTTGCTGTATCGATTGCTGGATAGCGCCGGGCATGAAGAATTGCTGGTGCTGTACGGGATCTTTCTTGCGCTGTCGCTGGGTGCAGGTCTGTTTGAACTGGTGCACGTAAAGCCGGACCTGGGGGCACTGATTATCGGCATGCTGCTGGCCAATCACCCGAAGGCCGGGGAGATGGCGCGGTCGCTGCTGAATTTCAAGGAGCTGCTGCTGGTCGTATTCTTCCTCAATATCGGTCTGGCGGCATTTCCCAGCTGGGACACGCTGTTGGTCGGCGCGCTGCTGGCACTGATTCTGCCGTTCAAGGTGATGCTTTATCACCTGGTGCTCACGCTGTTCAGGTTCCGCGCCCGCAGCGCATTGCTGACGTCTCTGACGCTCGCCAATTACAGCGAATTCGGCCTGATTGTCGGTGCGGTCGGCGTCTCCACGGGGATCATTTCTACCGACTGGCTGGTTGCCATGGCGCTGGCGCTGTCATTGTCTTTCGTGCTTGCCGCTTGGCTGCATGATCGGGCGCCGCTCATCTACCTGCCGCTGCGGACGTGGCTGATGAGCTGGCAGCGCCATCCCCTGCATATTGAAGATCGTCCGATTGATCCTGGCCATGCCCATATCATCGTGCTCGGCATGGGGCGGGTAGGTAGCGGTGCCTATGATTATATGACCGGACATCATCCCGAAAAACAGGTGCTCGGGATCGATCTCGATCATGATGCCGTGGATTGTCACCGGGAGCTCGGCCGCAATGTCATCCAGGGCGATGCCACTGATTCCGACTTCTGGGAAAAAGTGCGCATGAGCGCCGATGTCGAGCTGGTGATGTTGTCGATGCCCATGCATGAGGGCAATCTGTACGCTGCCAAGCGGCTCAAGGCAACGGGCTATACGCGCCGTATCGCGGCGGTGGTGGGTCATGATGATCACGCGCGCGAGCTGCGCGATATGGGCGTCGATGTTGTATTCAATATTTATCTGGAAGCCGGCACCGGCTTCGCCGAGCATGTCTGCGAGAGCGCGCTGCTGAAAGCTTGATGGTTCTAGTCCTGAACCAGCGGCCGACGCGGTGCCAGTTGTGCAGGCGCGGATGCGGCAACGACATCGTCTTCCCCAAAGCGGATCGACAACGGTGAATCCACTACCGGCCACTGACCCTTCAGGACATTGTCCGGTGCGTCGCCGGTGAAGGCGAGGTAGCTGTAGCGCCCGTAATGCGGCAGCTTGCGGCCGAGGCCGGGCACGGCGGCGGCATCGCTGGCCGCCAGCCAGCCAAATGCGTGCTCCGGGTGCGCCGGGCGTCGCGCCAGTACCACGACCGAGTGTTGTGCTGCTTCCAGCCGCGTTTGTTCGATGCGCGCGCTGTCGCCGGCGACCGCAAAATCCTGATCCTGCAGTGCCAGCTGTAACTGAGGGCGGAATCGATTCCGCCAGCCAAACAGCCATACAGCGCTTTGTTCCGGCAACTGTTCCAGGCTGTTGTCAAAGGCGATGGAAACCTGTTCCGGGCGATTATCGCGCCAGCTTTCGGCGAGGGTACGATAGGCCTGCTGCATGGCGCGCGGAGCCTCGGCGGGCAGTACCAGCAGGACCCGCTCGGCACCCATGGCCTGGCTCACTGCTGGAGGTATTTCGTCGCGGTGCAGGCGGCGGAAGATATCGAATTCAGGATCGACGTCGAGTCGCAATGGCGGCGCCGGCAGATCGAATTCCAGGCGCTGCCGGCGCCCGGTGATTTCTACATCGGTCTGCCAGGCCCCGGCGACATTCTCCATCTGCACTGCAACCGGCAACCTGAGCCGATAAGCTGCGCCCGATTGAACCTGCTCGACAACTGCGCTCAGACGATAGCCGCCGTCGGTGTTTTTGATCTGTGCCTCCCTGATCCGCAGTTCCGGCGCGCCGCTGCGCTCCACCCATTGTGCAAAAAACGCCTCGGTAGATTGTTTTGCAACCCTGTTGTACGTGTTTTCCAGATCGGAAAAACTGGCCACCTGGAAGCGGTGCTGTTGATAGAACGCCTGCAGGCCCTCCAGAAACGTCGCATCGCCGAGCTGCCGGCGCAACATGTGAAACAGCATCAGCGTCTTGCCATATCCGACTGCCTGGGTGCGGGCGCTGTGTCGGCCTCGAAATGCAGTCAGTGGAAAATCCCTGCCTGCGTCGACATAGTCGGCATACTTCTGCAGCAGCGTGCGCCGGTATTCAGCACCTTCGCCGCGTTGTTCCTTTATCAGGTGGTCGGCCAGATAGCTGGTCAGTCCTTCCGCCCAGTTGCCGCTTGTGTAGTCGACATAGACGCTGTTGCCCCACCAGTTATGCAGAATTTCATGCGGGTACGAAGATCCGAGGATGAACGGGAAACGGATTACCTGCGATCCCAGCAGCGTGAAGGAAGGCATGCCGTAGCCGCTCTGCCAGAAGTTTTCGACCAGCGCGAATTTCTCGAACGGGTAGGGGGCGATCAGCTCGCTGTACAGCTTGATGTAGCGGTGCGTCGCGTCCAGGTAGGTTTGAGCCAGTTCCGGTTCCGGGTGCCTTAGCAGCACCTGGGCCAGGATGCCGCCCGCACTGCTGGTGTATTCACTGAAGGTGCCGGCTATCAGATAGATTTCCTGCTGCGGCGTGCTACAGCGCCAGTATTCGTCGCGCCCGTTCGCCTCTTTGGTCTGGTTTAAACGCAGGCCCTGGCTCATGCCTTTCCAGTCCGCGGGCAACTGCACCCGCAGGTCGAAGGTCATCAATTGGTTCGCGAACTGCGGGTACCAGTAACTGGAGCCGGCCAGGAACACACCCTCGGTACTGATGACACCGCGGGTCTGTTCGAAACTGCGTGCATACTCCTCGCCCTGCTGTTGCAGGGGATGCGCAATGCGTCCGGCGTAGCGGAGGGTGACGCGCTGCTGGCCGGCCGGCAGGCGCAGACGGTAGTGGCGCGGACGAAGTTCCGCAGCGTTCTGTGGCGCCGCGGAACCCGCACCGGCAGACCGCTCCTCCAGCTGTCCCCCAGCGTCGATCAGTTGTACTTCCAGATGCGGATGCAGCGCAAACTCCAGAACCCGCGGAGTGCCGGGTGGCAGAGTGACGGTATCGCGTACTTCGATGTGGCTGGCAGCGGGATCGAGACTGATATCGAGCTGGTGATGCAGGAGCGCCGCGCCAGCCCCGGACGCACAGCAGAGACACAGCACAAACAGCGCAACGCGCCCGGTCATTGCAGGGTAAGCTGATGGCGGATAGTTTTATCGCCGCCCAGCAGGCGCCCGCGTACCACCTCGATCTCGATCGGCTCGCCTGGTTTTCGATACCACATGGCCCGGCGCAGGTCTGCCATGCTGTCGATGGCCGTCTGATCGATCGTGGCAATCCGGTCGCCGCTACGCATACCGGCCCTGGCGCAGGGACTGTCTTCGATGCATGAGGCTACGATGACACCTTCATCGGACGGTTCCAGCATGGCGCCGATTTTTCCACTTGCAGGCGCCTGGCGTTCCTCGGGAAACAACAGGAAATCGGCCAGCCCCGGTTCGATGGGGCCACTCCAGCTATTGAGTATCACGCTCGTTGTCACTGCGCTGCGGCGGGCCAGCCGACCGGGGATAGGGCTGTCATATGCCAGGTGTGTATTGCCTGCCAGGATTACCATGCGTTGCTCGGGGCTGGATTGAAGGTATTCGGCGGCACGCGCTGCCATGCCTTCATCCCAGACCAGTTGCACATCCAGGAAATGCTGGAAGTCCTGATCACGATCGTTGGGGTGATGGCTGAACACCTCATGCATGCGTTGCCGATAGGCCGCATCGGCAGGCTGTATTTCAGCAGGCAAGGCGGCGCGTTGCGCGTCTAACAGGCCATCCAGGCCCACCCGCCCGACCTCGCGGGTCAATTCCACCGGCACATTCAATGCGATCAGTGGCAAGCGATGTTCACGCGCATAACGCAGGATCGGTGCATACATGCCGTAGTCCATGCCCCAGCGCTGGTAATACTCCGTCTCGCGCAGCATCGCCTGTTCATCGATATCACCGGCCACATAGTCGTCCAGGTGGCGCTGGAAGGGCTGCTGAAACATCTCCAGCCCGATCGCCAGGCGCGGGTTCTGCCGGTGCAGCCCGCGAATGATATCGAGTTGTACGAGGTGATGGTCATAGCGGGTGTGCTGCTCCCCGACCATCACCACCCGCGTATCCGCCAGGCGCGGAATAATATCCTGCACGGTCGACAGGGCGCTGAGATCCAGTGCCGGTGTGGTTGCGACTTCAGACAGCGCCGGTGCTCCAGCAGGCGCGCTGGCCCGGGCGCAGCCGCTCAACCAGAACAGCGCCAGCAGCGCTGCAAGGGTTGCGAGACGGACTGCGAAAACGGGTGCGGTGATGTTCATTCCGACGGCTGTTCTATGCCTTCGACGGACAGGAACAGCTCGACTTCGCGGGCATCCGGCCCGAGGTTGTAATTGATGTCATAGTCGGCCAGCGTCAGGGTCGTCACCCCGGAAAAACCGCGTCTCTGGCCGCCCCATGGATCGGGTCCATGGCCGATGTGAGTGACGTCGATGCTGATCGGTCGCGTAACCCCGTGCAGCGTCAGGTCGCCGGTCAGCACACCGGTGCCATCGCCGTTCTCCTTGAATCCACTACTGACAAAGCGCGCCTCCGGATACTTGTCCACATCCAGGAAATCCTTGCCGCGCAGATGCTTGTCCCGTTCGGCGTGATTGGAGTCGATGCTGCCAGTCCGGATAGTGACCGTCACACTGGACGCCTCCGGATTCTTTTCGTCGTAGGAAAAGCTGCCGTCAAAATCATTGAATCTGCCCAGCAACCAGCTGTATCCCAGGTGCTTGATGCGGAACTGGATAAAAGCGTGAGCCTTGTCCGTATCGATGAGGTAGTCAGCAGCATGCGTCAGCGCCGGCCCGGAGAGGGCCAAAGCGACCACCAGGCCGCGGATAAAGGTCTTGTCAAGCATTCGTTTTTCTCCTGGTCTTGTGAAGTCTAGTCAATCGACGGGTTCCTGCCTGCTGGCCAGCATGCGCCGGAGCGTCGCATCGTGATTAATGAAGTGGTGCTTGAGTGCAGCCAGTGCGTGCACGCCGGCAAGCCCGATCAGGATGAAGGACAGCAGTTCGTGAATTTTTCCGGCCAGATCGGCCTGGTTTTGCAGCCCCGCGAGCGTCGCCGGCACCTGGAACAGGCCGAATACATCGATCGGCCGACCATCGGCAGTGGAGATCAGATAACCGCTCACCAGAGTTGCCAGCAGCAGCACCTCCAGTGCGGCATGTGCCAGTGTGGCGGCACGATTTTCCCAGGTCGACCCGACCGGCCGGGGGCGCGGATTGCTGTAATGCCAAGTCAGTCGCAGCAGGACCAGGCCGAACAGCAGCACCCCCGAGCTTTTATGCAGCTCGGGTGCGCGTTGATACCACGGATCATAATAATCGAGTTCGACCATCCACAGGCCGAGTGCGAAAAGGCCGGTTACAGCGACCGCGATCAGCCAGTGCAGGGTGATGCTGACACGGCCGTAGCTGTCATTAGTGTTGCGCCACATGGTTCTCATCTGCCGGTTACCGGCAGCGCATTGGAGCGTTACCAGCAAATCACCTTGTCACTGCGGAATACCTGCTCGACAAGGGCGTCGTAATTCTTGTGTTCCCTGATATCGACAACCGAAACCTCGGCATGTTCCTGGTGCCGCGCGATAAGCGCCTGACCAGTGGCATCGATATCCTGCTTGATGATGTACAGTACTTTCATGGCGCGGTTCGCGTTTCAGTAGACGATGATGTGGTCATATTCGAGCAGCTTGTTTTGCAGTTCCGGGGTCGGCAGGCAGATCATGTCGGCGTTCTCGGGCCGATTTGTGTACATGACAATTTCCATTTCACTGGCGATTTCGAGATTGATTTCCACCGTTTCGGAATTCTCCAGAACCCGATCGATAAAAAACAGTTCGATGCTGTCATCCATGAAGGTAATGCCGGCGCTCATGCGCAGCGCCTCGCTCTGACGGTCCCGGACAATGATAGCGATTTTCCTGTGCATGGCTGCTCCTTCAGATCACGATCATGCGATCGGCGCTGTTATGCATGACCGCGTTCTGCATCTGACTGCCGGACGTAATCCCGGCCGGAATCATGCTTTCGTCGATGTCGCGCCACTGGCAGCTGCGCTCGCACAGGCTAATTTCGACTCCGGGATGTTCCGCCAGTGCGGCGACCGAGGTCTCCTGGCTGTAGAATACGCCGTCGTCCATCATGAACAGCCGGACTTCGTGCCCCTGCCGCACGGCGGCCCCGACCAGGCCCAGGACGTCTTCAGTATATCCACGGGTAATTAATAGCATGCCTAATATCATGGCGCTTATTTTCCCTGAACCTGGCCCACAAGTACAGATGCGGCAGGCATGGCCGAAAGCTGCAAGCGCAGGTACACTGGCTGCCGTCGCATAAATAACCATTGAGAAGATAAAGGGCCCGGGATGAAAGTGCTCGTGAT
>JAGXGS010000050.1 GCA_024636585.1 Thiogranum sp.
CTGGATGCCAGTGATCCGGAGGTTATCTCCAACCTCACCGGCGTGATCGAACGCAATACGCTGGAGACGCTGTTCAATCTCGACGGGATCGTTCGCCGGCTGGTGATGACGGTCGACAACCTGCCGCGCGAAAAGCTGTCCATGCGTTATGCTATCAATCATCCGACGGCGGGGCGGTTCCGGGTACTGGGAGAGGAAGACGACGATACGCTGATACTGGACCCGACCAACTTCAGTCGCTATACGCCGTTAGTGCGGGTGGCTGAAGCGCTGGACAGCACTGAAATGGTGGCTCTGTACGTCCGCATGTATCCGTTGTTTCAGCAGGCTTACCAGGAGCTGGGCTATCCTTCCGCCTATTTCAACGACCGGTTGGTAAACGTAATCGATCACTTGCTGGAGGCACCCGAAGTCACTGGCGAAATCCGCCTGAAACGGCCACACGTGCTTTACCAGTTTGCGGACCCGGAGCTGGAAGCGCTGTCAGCGGGGCAGAAGCTGCTAATCCGCGTCGGACCGGCCAATGCCGCGCGGCTCAAGACCAAGTTGCTGGAGTTGCGCAAGGTGCTGGCGACCGGCGAGTCCTGAGCCTGGTGACTTACAGCCCGATACCCACGCCGATACCGAAGTGCACATTGGAACGTCCACTGCGGCCACTGCTCTTGTCCCACAGGTGCAGGCGTCGTGCCTCGATAACCGGATAGGTGTAGTCGGAACCGCCGACTTTGCCTGATTCGGTCTCCGCCACTTTCCCCACCACCGTGACCAGGCGCCCCTGGCTGTAGCTGGCGGGTTCCAGAAACCCGCTGCGCTCGATCACAAACCGTCCCAACGGATCAGCATCGCGCTGCGGCCGGTTGCTGCTGTCCAGCGGATAGCCAAGCACTTCGAGACGCGTACTGTCGGCAAGGTTATGGATATCGAGAATCACGCCGCCCCATAACACCGATTTGCCGCGCTGCGTATCGAACTCCGCGACTGCGGCTCGCGGTGTCACCGAACGGTCGACGCCGGTGGTGTCAAAGGTCGGGCCGCTGGCGCAACCGGCCAGCAACAGAAGCAGCAGTGCAGGTAGAACATAGAGTCGCATAAACAGGATTCCTGGCGGCGCCATCACTAGCGCCAGTATGGATAATAATGGGGATACCAGGGCGAATACCAGGGATCATAGTACCAGGGGTCATAGCGCCACCAGGGGTAGTAATCCCGTTCGGATACCGCCGGTTCTTCAGGCCACAGATAATAATGCTGCACGTCGATCACGGGATAAGCATAGGGGAATTCACCTATCTTGCGGATTTCGGCGCCGGCTATCTCACCTTTCACAGTAAACTTGCGGTCGGTTTTGTATACCGTGGGTTCGAGGAACTGGTTTGTCAGCGCGATGAAACGTCCGCGGCTGGAGTCGCCAGTCTGCGGCTCCCCATGGTCACTCAACGGCAGCGCCATGACTGTCACAGCGGTGCCGTCGGTCCGGTTCTCGACGTCCAGAATCACGCCGCCCCAGCGCACCGCATCGCCGCGGTACTGGTCGACGTTTCCGATCACCTGACTGATCGCGGGATTTTCGGCTGGCGCTTCGCGGATTTCCGGAGGTGCCGTCGCACAACCGCTGATCCACAGCATGCCGATGACCAGCAGCAGGTAAGGTCCATATTGTGTGTTCAGTGTCTCCATACAATGGTGGACAAAAGTCCGCTCCAAAAGTTTTCGGTCCGCCGGACTGGCAGGCCAGGGCTATTGAACAAGTATAGTTCCAGATCGGGCGGCTATTCGGCGCGCAGGGCTTCCACCGGGTCGAGGCGCGCCGCGCGGCGTGCCGGCAACACACCGGCGGCCAGTCCGATGACTACCGCCATCACTTCGGCCATGATCACGAACATCCACGGCGTCTGCACCGGCAGCGCCGGTATGGCGAAATGCAGCAGATTGGCAACGCCGATGCCCAGCAACAGACCGCTGAGACCGCCGATTGCGGCCAGCACAATGGCCTCACCGAGAAACAGGCCCAGCACCTGACTGCGGCGCGCGCCCAGCGCCCGTAGCACACCGATCTCGGCGGTCCGCTCATTAACCGCGATAGTCATGATGGTAACAATACCGATGGCGCCGACCAGCAGCGAAATGCCACCGATGGCGCCGACCGCGAAAGTCAGGATGTTGAGTATAGAACCCAGTACTTCGAGCATCTGCTGCTGCGTAGTGATAGTGAAATCGAGACGCCCGTGACGCGCGCTCAGCAACTGCTCGATACCTTCCACCACCCGGTCCGGATCGGCATTCTCCCGGTACAGCACATCGATCTCAAACAGCGACTCGCGGTCGAACAGTTCCATGCCGCGCGCAGTTGGAATGTAGACAGTGTCATCGAGATCGAAACCCAGCACCGTGCCCTTGGACTCCATCACACCGATGATGCGATAGCGGCTGCCACCGATGCCGATGCGCTCGCCGAGCGGATTGTCGCTGCCGAACAGTTCGTCGCGCAGTTTGCTGCCCAGCACCGCGAAGGCGCGCGGCGCCACCGGATTATCCTCCGGCAGAAAGCGGCCCAGCTGCACGTTCATACGGAACGCCTCGGGCATCTGCGCACCGATGCCGTAGATGCTGGTGCGGCGGCTTCGGTTGTTGGCTTCCACCTCGGCATTGCCCTGCACCACGGGCACCACCGCCTCTGCAAACGGCAGTCGCTGCAATGCCTGGGCGTCTTCGATAGTCAGTGGCCGCACCGTGCCGAACACCCCGGTGCTGGCGCCATGGGTGCTGGTGCGGCCGGGCGTGATGCTGACGATCGTGGTGCCGAACTGGGTGAACTCCGCAAGCACGAACTGGTGTATGCCTTCGCCGATCGACGTCAGCAGCATGACCGCGGCGATGCCGACAGTGATGCCGAGCGTGGTCAGAAAACTGCGCATGCGATGCGCAATCAGCGAACTGCCGGTGAGGGTGAGGAAGTCGCGCAGCAGCATCGCTTATCTGCGCGACAGCGCCAGCACCGGGTCGAGACGCGCGGCCCGGCGTGCCGGCAGCAGACTGAACAACACGCCGGTCACCACGGCCACCAGCAGTGCCATGATGACCGCCCACAGCGGCGC
This sequence comes from Thiogranum sp., assembly GCA_024636585.1. Taxonomy (GTDB): domain Bacteria; phylum Pseudomonadota; class Gammaproteobacteria; order DSM-19610; family DSM-19610; genus Thiogranum. The sequence goes on from JAGXGS010000050.1 coordinate 3,096, forward strand.
CTGCGCCGGCAGCGCCGGAAACACCTGGCGCAGTACTCCCGTTGCCAGTTGCCCGAGCAGCAGGCCAAGGCTGGCGCCCAGCACCGACAACAACAGGGCTTCACTCAGAAACAGGATGACGATCTGCTGCGGCGCCGCGCCCAGTGCTTTTAACAGGCCGATCTCCGATGTGCGCTGTGAAATGGCGACCAGCATGACATTCATGATAAGGATGCCGGCCACCAGCAGACTGATCGCCGCCATTCCGCCCATGGCGTAGGTGAGGGCGGAGAAAATGCGATCGAAGGTGGCCAGTACCGCGTCCTGGGTGATCACCGTCACATCCTCCTCGCCCTGGTGACGCTCACGCAAGGTGCGGATGATGAACTGCTGAACCTGAGTGATTGCATCGCGTGATTTGACTTCCACCAGGATGCGGAACAGCGATGGCGTGTTGAACAGTTGTTGTGCCGAGGCCACCGGAATCAACACCGTCTCCTGCACATCGACACCGATGGAACGACCTTCGGATGCGAGTACCCCGATCACGCGGAAGCGCCGGTCTCCGATACGCACCCACTCACCGATGGCGCGCCGGGCACCGAACAGCTCATCGCGGATGGTGCTGCCAATGACACACACCGGCGACGCCAGTTCCAGATCCGTGTCGGGCAGAAACTCGCCCAGCCCGAGTTCCCAGTTACGCACCGCCAGCATGTCGTGGTTGGTGCCAATGATAGTGACCTCGCGCTGACGGCCCTGCCAGCTGATGTCCGCCGCACCGACATTAAGGGGCGCGATGCGTTCCACATTGCGGTTGCGGGTCAGCGCCTGTGCGTCGGCCAGCGTCAGGTCGCGCGGCGTCTCGCCCATGAACGTGGATGGATTGACGCCGGCAGTTTCAGAACGGCCGGGCAAAACGATGATCAGGTTGCTGCCCAGCGAGGTGAACTCGCCGACCACATAGCGGCGTGCGCCTTCGCCGAGTGCCGTCAGCACCACCACCGCGGCAACGCCGATCGCCATGGCGACAAGCATCAGCAGCGTGCGGGTCGGATACCCGCGCAGGGCGCCCCAGGCGAAGCGCGAGACGTCATTGCTGTGCATGGCGCTCGCTGTCAGGACCGGTGTCGGACTCGATACGTCCATCGCGCATCAGGATGCGGCGCCGCGCGCGCTCGCCCAGTTCCGCATCGTGGGTGACGACCAGCAAAGTAATACCGCGCCGGTTGAGCCCCTCGAGGATTTCCACCACATCGCGCCCGGAGCGGTGATCGAGGTTGCCGGTCGGTTCGTCGGCCAGCAGGACTTTGGGCTCGGTGACGGTGGCGCGGGCGATGGCCACGCGCTGGCGTTGGCCGCCGGAGAGCTGTTCCGGTTTATGGTGAGCGCGATCCGTCAGGTTCAGTGCTTCCAGTGTCTGCGCCACCCGCTCGCGACGTTCTTCGACCGGCATGCCGGCCAGGATCAACGGCAGTTCCACATTGCCGGCGGCAGTGAGTCGCGGCACCAGGTGAAAAGCCTGGAACACGAAACCGATCTGCTGGTTGCGGGTCTGCGCCTGTTGCGTATCGCTGAGGGTGGTGACGTCTTCGCCATTCAGCAGGTAGTGACCGGCAGTGGCGCGATCAAGCAGGCCGATCAGATTCAGCAGAGTGGATTTGCCGGAACCCGAGGGACCCATGATAGAGGCATATTCTCCGGCGGCGATGTTCAGATTGATGGTGTCCAGCGCATGCACCACCTGGTCGCCGACCTGGAAATCGCGGTTAACCTCGCGGAACTCAATCATCGTCGCTACGAATGCTCTCGATGACGGCAGGCGCGCCAGAGTGCACGCCGTCGCGATCCACCGATACCACCACCAGATCGCCGGCACTCAGTCCTTCCAGCACTTCGGTGACTTTCCAGTTGCTCAGACCGGTGCGGATGTCGCGTTCCTGCAGGATGCCGTCGGCGCTGAAGACCAGTACCCGGTTGCCCTCGAGCACCGCCTCGGTGGGAATGCGCAGGGTGTCGGTACGCTCCTCAAGAATGATTTCGATGTCGGCCGTGTAGCCCGGCAGCATCCGCGTCGTATCTGCCGAGTCGACAAAATCCACCTCCACGTCGACAGTGCGCGCCTGTTTCTCGACATCCAGCACGTAAGGTGCAATGCGCCGCACCTCGCCGGCAAAATCCCGCTCTGAAAAAGCATCCAGTGAAATAACCGCAGGCATGCCGACGCGCAGAGCCGGCGCATCGACTTCATCGATGGGTGCCGACGCGTACAGGCAGGTGATGTCCACCAGGTCGACGGCCGGCGGGGTCGGTACGCCGATCGGGGAGGGTGTGACGAACTCGCCGACTTCGCCATTGATCTCCGCAACAATGCCGTCGAATGGCGCGGTGAGACGCGTGCGGCTCAGCAGTGCTCTGGCGACATCGAGGCGCGACTGACTGACATCCGCGCTGGCGCGTGCCGCCGTGCAGCCTGCCGCCAGGGCACGCGCTTCGCCATCCGCGCGATCCGCGGCTTCCTCGGTCGCGAGGCCCCTGGCGCGCAGCGTCGCCAGCCGCTTCGCCTCGCGCTCGGCGACTTCCGCGCGCACGCACGCCTCGCGGGCCCGTGCTTTGGCCGCACTGGCCTCGCTGGCCGCCAGCGTGACTTCCGCCAGCCGGTCCTCGTTCCACAGTTCCATCAACAGTTGACCGGCTTCCACCGCATCGCCGACCGACACCGGCAGGCTGGCAATCTGTCCGCCGATGGACGGTGAAATGCGTGCCCGGTTACAGGCTTCGATAGTGCCGGCGCGGGTATTGGCCGTGGTATCCCGCACCACCCCGACCACCGCCTCGTGAACCACCACCGCGACCGGTTCCGGACGCCGCAGCCAGAACACCGCCGCGCCAATCAACAGGATGATGATGAGGAAGTAGAAAAACCGCCTGAAATGCCTGAAAGCCATACCGATCATTCCGTTTGTTCGTTACCGCTACGATACCTCAGCCGGCAGCGGAAAACACCGCAGGCCGCAAACCGCCAACATGTATACTTCTGTGGTCGTGATTATTCAGACCGCAAGCAAAGCCTTTCGTGACAGGCTCCAGCGCCTGGTGCTGGTCGAGCCCGGCGAGTTGCGGGCGGTGCTCTGGTCATTCAGTTATTTTTTTGCGCTGCTCTGCAGTTACTACATCCTGCGTCCGATGCGCGATGAAATGGGTATCGCCGGCGGTGTCGAAAATCTCCAGTGGCTGTTTACCGGCACCTTCTTCGCAATGCTGGCGATGGTGCCGCTGTTCGGCTGGATCACCTCGCGCTTCACGCGCAAACGCTTTCTTCCCTGGGTCTATTACTTTTTCATTGCCAACATTCTGGTGTTCTATGTGCTGTTCGAATCGGCGCTTCCCCAGGCCTGGGTGGCACGCGCATTTTTCATCTGGGTGAGCGTTTTCAACCTGTTCGTGATCTCGGTGTTCTGGAGCTTCATGTCGGACATCTATAGTGATCCGCAGGCCCGGCGCCTGTACGGCTTCATTGCTGCCGGCGGCACCAGCGGTGCGCTGGCCGGACCCTTGCTGGCGGCAAGCCTGGCATCGCCCCTGGGCATATCCAACCTGTTGTTGCTGTCGGCGCTGTTGCTGTTATGGGCGGTGGTATCGATACGTCAGTTGATCCGCTGGCATGAACGACGCATGGCCGGGCATGACACGCAGGTTCAGGTCGTTGATGAACGACAGCGCATCGGTGGCGGCATCTTCCGTGGCATCACACTGGTTCTGCGTTCCCCTTACCTGCTGGGTATCGCGGTGCTCATGCTGTTCTACACAACGCTTTCGACCTTCCTGTATTTTCAGCAGGCGCATATCATCGAAGCCAGCTTTTCCGATCCGGCCCAACGCACCGCCGTGTTTGCGGGTATCGATCTGGCGGTCAACACACTGACCCTGCTGATTCAGGTGCTGATGGTCGGGCGCCTGATCGGCTGGCTGGGCATCGCCTGGACGCTGGCCGTGATACCGTTGTTCCTGACGCTCGGTTTTGTCGCCCTGGCACTGGCGCCGGTACTGGGGGTATTGATCGCCGTGCAGATCATTCGCCGCGCCGGCAACTACGCCATCATGCGCCCGGCCCGGGAGATGCTCTACGTGGTTGTGAATCGCGAAGAGAAGTACAAGGCCAAGAACTTCAATGATACGCTGGTGTACCGGGGCGGTGATGCGGCGAGCGCCTGGCTGTTTTCCGGGCTGCGTGAGTTGGGATTGAGTCTGGGGCAGACTGCGTGGGTGGCGGTGCCGATTGCGCTGGTCTGGAGTGCGATCGGTTATCGGCTCGGCAAGCGCCAGAGCGCCCTGGCCGCCGAACAACAGGAACAAAAGCAGGGAGGGAACTATGCGCAATCCTGAACACGGAATGAATCGCCGGCGTTTCATCGCGGCCATGAGTGCCATCGGACTCGGCATGGGTCTGGGCGGCTATGGACAGCGGCTGGGCGCGGCTGAAACCGGCGTCATCAAGAAGGCCATTCCCTCCACGGGCGAAATGCTCACTGCCATCGGCATGGGTAGCTCGCGTACCTTCGATGTAACACCTGGCAGCGCACATGCCGCACAGCGACTGGAAGTTCTGCAGGCATTCTTTGATCACCAGGGCCAGGTGATCGATTCCTCGCCCATGTATGGCGATGCCGAGTCGGTACTGGGCGAGCTTCTTGCAAAGGTCAGCAACAAGAAGGAAATGTTTGCCGCCACCAAAGTCTGGACACCGGGCCGAGAACTGGGCATCGAACAGATGCAGAGATCCATGCGGCGGATGGGCGTGGAAGTTTTCGACCTGATGCAGGTTCATAACCTGGTGGACTGGGAAACGCATGTCGAAACACTCAAGCAATGGAAACAGCAGGGCAAGGTGCGCTATATCGGAATCACCACTTCACACGGACGCTTCCACAAGCAGTTGATCGAAATTCTCAAAACCCAACCCTTCGACTTTGTGCAGTTCACCTATAACATCAGCAACCGAAATGCCGACGAATCACTGTTACCGCTGGCCCAGGAGCGCGGCATCGCCACCCTCATCAATCGCCCCTACGACGGCGGCAACCTGTTCGCCAAAGTAAAAGGCAAGCCACTACCGCCATGGGCAGCCGATTACAACATCACCAGCTGGGGCCAGTACTTCCTCAAGTTCATCATCTCTCATCCCGGTGTCACCTGTGCAATTCCCGCGAC
>JAGXGS010000051.1 GCA_024636585.1 Thiogranum sp.
CGCTGGAAGACCAGCGTGCGCTGGAAGCCACCGACGAGCTTTCGTTCGAACAATATCTGCAACGCTATTGCTCGCACAGCTGAAAGAGGGATGGTCAGGTAATGCAAACCCGACAATCAAGAACGCTGGTACTCGCCTCGACGTCGCCGTTTCGCAAGGTTTTGTTGCAGCGGCTGGGGCTGGCTTTCGAGTGCTGTGCGCCGGATGTCGATGAACAGCGGATTGATAATGAGCCGGCGGAGCAACTTGTCACGCGTCTGTCGGAGCTGAAAGCGCGCGCGGTGGCGGCGGACTGGCCGGATGCACTGATTATCGGGTCGGATCAGGTTGCGGTGAGCAACGAGGAAGTTCTCGGGAAGCCCGGCAAGCATGATACTGCCGTGCAGCAGTTGAGGCGGCTGGCGGGTCATCGCGTGACGTTTCTTACCGGCTTGTGCCTTCTGGATACGCGCACCGGCGAGAGCAGAATCGACCTGATCCCTTATTACGTGGTGTTTCGGAAACTCACCGATGCGCAGATCGAACGCTACCTGCAGGCCGAGCAGCCGTATAACTGTGCCGGCAGCTTCAAGTCGGAAGGCCTGGGAATCAGCCTGTTCGAATCGATGCAGGGCGATGATCCCAACGCCCTGATCGGCTTGCCGCTGATACGGCTGGTAAGCTGGCTCAACGACGCCGGCGTCGCAGTTCCCTGAAACGCCGGCTTCCGGCTAGCGCAGCAGCGTGCCGGACAGACGTTCGCTGATCCCGTGTCCGAGCGACGTGCCGATGCCCTTGCTGATCCGTTCCAGAAGACTCTCCGCCGGCGTGTAATCGACGACTGTCTCAGCGCCTATCACATCCCGCGCAACCTGCGCAGGACTGCCGAGCGCATCAACCAGGCCGAGTTCTATCGCCTGTTCACCGGTCCAGATATAGCCACTGAACAGCTTTGGATCATTCTTGAGACGATCGCCCCGCCCGGTTTTTACGACATTGATGAACTGCTGGTGAATGTCGGCCAATAGCGTCTTCACATGCTCGACGTCGTCTTCCTTGACCGGCCTGAAGGGATCGAGAAAGCCTTTGTTTTCGCCGGCGGTAATCAGGCGTCGTTCGATACCGAGTTTGTCCATTGCACCGACGAAACCGAATCCGTCCATGCGCACGCCGATCGATCCTACGATGCTTGCCTTGTCTGCATACACCTGGTCGGCTGCGACGGCAACATAATAGCCGCCGGACGCACAGACATCGCCGAGCACCGCATACAGCGGAGTTTCCGGATACTTGGCGCGCAGGCGCTGGATCTCGTCATGGATATACCCGGACTGCACCGGGCTGCCCCCGGGACTGTTGATGTGGAGAATCACGCCCGCGGCATTTTCATTTTCGAACGCAGCACGCAGACCGGTAATCACATCCTCTGCATTCGCGACTGCATCTGCTGCGATTATCCCTTTCATTTCCACCAGCGCCGTATGGCGGGCATGGGCGCCCGGCTCCAGGTCCACGCGCGGCGTGTAGAGGAACAGGATCACGACCAGATAGGCGAAGAACAGGAACTTGAAAAATATTCCCCAGCGCCGGGTACGCCGTTGTTCGTCGACTGCGGCGAAAGCCAGCCGATTGATCAGATCCTGCTGCCACTCCTGTGACTTTTCCGGGTCCTGCTGAGGGGTGTCGTTTGATGCCATGATTATCTGCCCTAGTCGCCGATCGCCAGCGGTGTCTGTGATGAAATACTGCTGTCCAGCAGTTCTGTATCTGCCAGCCAGTCTGCCAGTTCGCTGATGCCATCAAGGCAAACCAGCGGATTATGTTGTAACAGCCGTTCGCGCGTATGCACGCCATAACTGACCGCTACCGGACCAACGCCCGCGGCGTTGGCCATTGCCAGATCATACTCGGTGTCACCGATCATCAGCGCCTGCGCCGGATCGAGATCCACGCTGGCGAGGATTTCATGCAGCATGCGCGGGTGTGGTTTCGAGAGTGACTCGTCCGAGCAGCGTGTCGTGGCAAAGAATGTCCCAAGCCCGGTTTCCTTTAAGACCTTGTCGAGCCCCGCCCGCCCCTTGCCGGTGGCAACAGCCAGCTGGAAACCGGCATCTTTCAACAGCTCCAGCGTCTCGCGAGCGCCGGGAAACAGTTCCGACTGGTGGGAAACCGAAAACCAGTGATGCCGGTAGCGCCCGACAAACTGTTCCAGAAAGGCTGCGTCGCGCCCCGGATACAGCACATCAACGGCCTCTTTCAGCCCCAGCCCTATTATGTTGCAGCATTCGTCAGTGCTGCGGGATTCCAGCCGGAGATCTTCGATGGCAGCCTGCATCGAGGACACGATCTGGGTCTGCGAATCCATCAAAGTGCCGTCCCAATCGAAAATGATCAGGCGCACCGACTCCGGCAGACGTGCAATTTGTTCTTTACTCATAGGAATTAACTATCGTGTTTTGCCGGCCTGTATCGGACCGGGCTTCCAATTGTTGAATGAGTTCTCTCAGATCGCCAGCCAGCGGTGCGCTGACTTCGATAGAGCGGTGTCGGGATGCATCTTCGAAGGCGATGTAATGCGCGTGCAAAAACAGCCGCTTCAGCCCCATTTCACGCAATCGGCGGTTAAAAGCTTCGTCACCGTATTTAGGGTCGCCGGCCAGCGGATGGCCGGCGTAGGCGGCATGGACCCGGATCTGGTGGGTACGGCCGGTGTCAAGTTGCGCCTCCATCAGGCTGGCCCCGGGGTAACTCTCGAGGCAACGGAAACGTGTGCGTGAGGCTTTGCCGGCCGGATCGACGTGTACCACCCGTTCACCGCCCTGCAGCAGATTCTTCAGCAGCGGCGCGTCAATCTTGAACGGCCCCTGACGCCAGTCGCCGAGCGCCAGCAGCAGATAGCGCTTTTCAACCTGGCCGTTGCGCAACAGTTCATGCAGGGTGCGCAGCTCGCTGCGTCGTTTGGCTATCAGCAGACACCCTGAAGTGTCGCGGTCCAGCCGATGCACCAGCTCCAGGAATGGCGCATCCGGGCGCAATGCCCGCAGCGCCTCGATGACACCGAAACTGAGTCCACTACCGCCATGCACCGCCATTCCGGCTGGCTTGTCGAGCACCAGCAGCCGGTCATCTTCATAGATTATGGAGCGCGCCAGACGGCTGATGGCGCCGGGGGCCGGGCTGGCCGGATTATCGGGACTCACCCGCACCGGTGGAATTCTGACCTGGTCACCGCTCTGCAACCGGTACTCCGGTTTGGCGCGCGAGCGGTTGACCCGGACCTCACCCTTGCGCAGCAATCGATAGACCCGGCTTTTGGGGACGCCCTTCAGTACCCGCAGGAGAAAGTTGTCGATCCGCTGACCAGCCTCTTCGGCCGAAATGTCCACCCATTGCACGGTGGGCCTGTGCTCGTTTTCCATGGCGGGCGATTCTACCAGCCCCGGGTGCAAACTGCTTGTCAATAATCGTGCAAGTCGTTCATTTCGCGCGCGCAATCCGGTTCTGTGACCGGTTCAGGGATGGCCGATAAGTGTTTGATTATATGGGTTTGGACTGCTATAGTCAGAGCCGCTGTCAGCGGCCCGATCGAACTCAAGACCTAATTCACGCGGTTCGCTGCCATCTTGAACAACTTTCGCTTCTCCGGGATTTTTCAATGTTTTCCGGGGGGCGGGCAGAGGCATGACAAGCCTCTACTCTATTTACCAACGAACCATCGGTTGCTCCCGTGTCGTTAGTGGAATTCTTGATTATTGGCCTGATACCCGGACTGGCGGCTGGTTTGCTCCAGCGTGCCGGCGTTTCGCGGTGCAGTTCCGATCGTCAGGCTGTCCTGGTGCCTGTCGCCAGTCCACGCCCCGGCAAGGTTGAGCACATGAGAGATCAATTACATGAAACGTATGCTTATCAACGCCACGCAGCCCGAAGAGCTGCGTGTTGCGCTCGTCGACGGCCAGAAACTCTACGACCTCGATATTGAGGTACCTTCTCGCGGCCAGAAAAAATCTAATGTCTACAAAGGCAAAATAACCCGCGTCGAACCCAGTCTGGAAGCGGCCTTTGTTGATTATGGCGCCGACCGTCATGGTTTTCTGCCCCTCAAGGAAATCGCTCGCAGCTACTTCAGGGCAGGCACTGCTGAAGGTGCCGGTCGGGTGTCTATCAAGGAAGCCCTGCGCGAAGGGCAGGAAGTCATCGTGCAGGTCGAGAAGGAAGAGCGCGGCAACAAGGGCGCTGCGCTAACCACCTTTATCAGCCTGGCCGGACGCTATCTGGTCCTGATGCCAAAGAACCCGCGCGCCGGGGGCGTATCACGGCGCATCGAGGGCGAAGATCGAAACGTAGTACGCGATGCCATGGCGCAGCTGGAATATCCCGCCGACATGGGACTGATCGTGCGCACCGCCGGCGTGGGTCGCAACGCCGAGGAATTGCAGTGGGATCTGGATTATCTGCTGCAGTTGTGGGATTCCATCGAAGCCGCATCAAATGACCGCCCTGCTCCGTTCCTGATCTATCAGGAAAGTAATGTCATCATTCGTGCGCTGCGCGATCACCTGCGCAGCGACATCGGCGAAATACTTGTCGATGATGCCGAGGTATTCGAGAGTGCGACTGAATTCATGACGCAGGTCATGCCGCACAACCTCAGCAAGCTCAAGCAGTACGCCGATCCGGTGCCGCTGTTTTCCCGTTACCAGATCGAAAGCCAGATCGAGTCGGCGTTTCAGCGTGAAGTCACCCTGCCCTCCGGCGGCGCCATTGTCATCGATCACACCGAGGCGCTGGTATCGATAGATATCAACTCGGCGCGCGCCACCAAAGGCAGCGATATCGAAGAAACCGCTCTGAACACCAACCTCGAGGCGGCCGACGAAGTGGCGCGGCAGTTGCGACTGCGCGACATGGGTGGCCTGGTGGTCATCGATTTCATTGATATGCAGCCGGCCAAGCATCAGCGCGAAGTCGAAAACCGCTTGCGCGATGCGCTACGAGTAGACCGCGCGCGCGTCCAGGTCGGACGCATTTCCCGTTTCGGCCTGCTGGAAATGTCGCGTCAGCGGCTGCGTCCTTCGCTTGGCGAATCCAGCCAGATCGTATGCCCGCGTTGTATCGGTCAGGGAACCGTGCGCGGCGTCGAATCGCTGGCTCTGTCGATCCTGCGGATCATTGAAGAATCGGCCATGAAAGACAAGACCGGTCGCATTGTGGCGCGGGTGCCGGTGGATGTGGGTACCTACCTGCTGAACGAAAAGCGCGATGCGCTGATCAAGCTGGAACAGCGTCACAAGCTCAGCATGACCGTAATTCCCACGCCCACGCTGGAAACACCGCATTACGAAGTGAAACGTGTACGTGTCGACGAACTCGAAGGAGAACTCGGCGCTACCAGTCATAAAATGCTGGAAGCGGAAATGGAAGCCGAAGAGGAAAGTACTCCGGCTTACGGGACCGCGAAAGTGGCGGAAATCGAAAAGCCGGCAGTCGCCTCGCTCAAGCCTCAAACACCGGTACCCGCAGCGACGCAGCCGGCACCGGTGGCAGCAGCAGCGCCGGGACTGATGAGGCGTCTCTGGGACAGTCTGTTCGGCAAAGGTGGCGAATCAGAAGAGGCAGCAGCGGTAGCGGCAGCGGCGGCGGAACAGGAGCGGGTCACCCGTTCCCGCAACGATAATGCCGGTCGCGGACGGCGGCGGACCAGCAGCAGCGGCGGCAGCCGCGATTCTGGCAAACGCGCTCCCAGCAGCCGTCGCCGTGACACAACAGCTGAAGCTGGACAGGACGTTGCTCCGGCAACCAGCCCGGCAGGCAGCTCGCCAGAAACGCCGGCGCCAGAGCGCCAGGAACAGAAGCCTGGCCGTGGCGGACAGCCTCGCCAGGGACGCCAGCGCCGTGGCGGCCGACAGCGTCGCAGCGAGCCCACCGGAGATCAGGAACAGCAACAGAACGCTGCTGTGCAGCCGCAACAGGATGCCGCGGCGCCGGAGCGTCCGGTCCAGAGCGAAGCCAAAAAAGAATCTGCGCCTGAAGCTGACACCGAGAAGTCCACCGATAAAGCAGCCCAGGGTGAAGTTCGCAGCGGCAGCCGCCGCGGTCGCCGGGGCGGGCGTCGCCGGACACAGCAGCGTCGCGATGGCGCTGCCAGTCAGTCCCAGGCCAACGCCGACGGTAGCGAATCCGCAGCGCCGAAAAATGAATCGGGACAGCCGCCGCCTGCCGGTGCCGAAGCCGCGACATCCGGTAGCAGCCCGCGTAGCTCCACACCCGCGGATACCGGGCAGCAGGCCGCCAGCGCACCAGAATCCAGGACGGAAAAACCGGCAGCACCCGTGGAATCGCGTCAGGTCGCCGCTGCTGAATCACAGGCTCCGAAGCCAGTGGAGCCCAAACCGGCTGAGCCCAAACCGGCTGAGCCCAAACCGGCTGAGTCCAAACCGGCTGAGCCCAAACCGGCTGAGTCCAAACCCGCTGATGCAAAACCGGCTGAGCCCAAACCAGCCGCGACCAGATCTGCAGATGACAAGCCTGCGGATAAGCGGACCGAGGTCAAAGCCGACTAAGCCTCCGCTGGGGCAGCGGAATTGATCGGCTGGTAAAACATGAGACGCGCCGTGTCGGAGACGACTGGCGCGTTTTGTTTTACAGGCGTGAGCGAATGTCCCGCAGCAGGCCCTGCGCCGCCTCTTCCACCAGATCCAGGACCCGTTCAAATCCCTGGGGTCCGCCATAATAGGGATCGGGCACATCCTGCTGTGAGGATTGGCCAGCGAAGTCCAGAAACAGGCGCAGCTTCTCCTGGTGCGGTTCCGGACACTCGGTCAGCAGATCTTCGAGATTGCTCCGATCCATGGCCAGCACGTAATCGAAACGCTCGAAATCGGCCGCCTCCACACGCCGTGCACGCTGGGGAGACAAATCGATGCCACGCCTCGCGGCCGCCTGGGCGGCCCGTTCATCGGGGGGATTACCGACATGATAAGCATGGGTTCCGGCCGAGTCGATCTGGATCAGGTGAGACAACTGCGCGTCCTCGACCAGGCGGGCAAATACACCCTGAGCGGTCGGCGATCGACAGATATTTCCCATACAGATAAACAGGACACTGATTTTGCTCATGAGTAAATACTTTTTCCAGAAGTTGGGATATGTATCATCCGGATGCTGATTATTTCATACAATGGTATTCATGCTGAACAGCCAGAAGAAGCTTGATCATGCTTGATGCCCTGTTGCTGGAGCGATTGCGCGCGCTGATCGGTAAGCCCGTTGAATATCTGGGCAGCGCTTGCCGCGTCATCGAGGTCCTACCTGCTGAGCGTGCCCTGGTGCTGGAATGCAGCAATGAACACCGGGGCATCCAGGGGAACCAGTACGGCGATGCCAGCCGCCGGGTACGCCAGTACCACACATTACCTTTGTTCGATGATAACGAGCAGCTGGAACCGCTCATCGAAATCTGGCTGGGCTGATCAGGCCGGTTCCCGACCGCGCATCAACTGCTCGGCAATCATAAGGTCTTCTTCGGTATCCACACCCGGTCCCGGCCGCTGACAGGCGTCGGAAACATGAATGCGCTCGCCGTACCACAGGGCCCGCAGTTGCTCCAGTTGTTCGGCCTGTTCCAGCGGGCAGACGCGCATCTCCGCGTATCGTTGCAGATAGCCCACCCGATAGGCGTAGATGCCAATGTGGCGCAGCGGCTGCATACCCTGCGGCACCGCTTGCTGCCCGTTTTGCAGAAGATCGCGATCCCAGGGAATCGGTGCGCGGCTGAAATACAGTGCCAGGCCGTTGCGGTCGCGCACGACTTTGACGACATTGGGATCGAAGAATTCACCGGTTGATGTCAGCGGCGTGGCAAGTGTGGCGAGCGATGCTTCACTGTGTTCACCGAGCGCGTGGGCGACCTGCTCGACCAGTGCCGGTGGCATCAGGGGTTCATCGCCCTGGACGTTCACGACAATGCTGTCCTGTTCCCATCCCAGGCTGCTCACCACTTCCGCCAGACGATCCGTGCCGCTGGCGTGATCCGGCGAGGTCATGCACACCTGCGCGCCAAACTGTTTCGCCACCGTTTCGATCCGCACATCATCTGTGGCAATGACGACCTGTTCGGCGCCGCACCGCAAAGCGGCTTCATAGACGTGTTGCAGCATCGGCTTGCCAAGCAGTTCGCGCAATGGTTTACCCGGCAACCGGCTCGAGGCATAGCGAGCGGGGATCACAACTTTATAAGCGTTCGACATAAGAGAAATTCCGGCCTAGTCTTCTTCAACGGGCAACTGTCGCGCCTCGTCTTCGAGCATCACCGGAATATCATCCCGTATCGGGTATGCGAGACGGTCTGCCTTGCAAATCAGCTCCTGTTGTTCACGGTCGTAAACCAGGGGTCCCTTGCATACCGGGCAGGCGAGAATCTCGTGTAATTTTTTGTCCACTGTTTGTATCCCTATGCAATTCTGTTCAGCAACCAGGCATCGAAGGCCGGTGGCGTTATCAGCGTCACCGGCAGATACCAGCACTGGTGCGGTGCGAAGCCCCGGCATTTTACCGCGTCTTTCTCGGTCATCAAAACTGGATGAGGGTGATCAAATGTCAGGTCCTCGGCGCAAAACCGGTGATGATCCGCAAATATGCGTTCCTCGATATCGAGCCCGGACTGCCGCAGCAGGTCGAAGAACCGTTGCGGATTTCCGATACCCGCGACAGCATACACCTTGTCACCGCGGAATGATTCCAGGCTCGCGGTCTGTGCAGGTGCACTGACCTGATGCACGGCCTCAGCGCGTAATTCGAACGCCCATTCCACTCCCGGAACAGTACCAATTGCGGCGATTGCATCTACTGTCATCAGACGCGAACGCGGTTCGCGCAGCGGTCCCGCCGGCAGGCAATGCGCATTGCCCAGACCCAGACTTGCATCGATCAGCACCACTTCCAGATCGCGCTGCAAGGCATAGTGCTGGAGGCCGTCATCGCTGATCAGGACATCGCAGGGATGTGCCGCCAGCAATGCGCGCCCCGCCGCCACCCGGTCCGGTCCGGCAAATACCGGTACGCCGGTATGTACGGCGAGCAACGGGGCTTCATCACCGACCTCGTGTGGATCGCTGTCCCCGGTTACCGCCTGGGGCCATCGCCCTGCCCGGCCTCCATACCCGCGCGTCACGATGCCGACGCGGTAACCGGCCAGCTGAAGCCGTCTGGCAATCGCGATGACCAGCGGCGTTTTACCGGTGCCGCCGGATGTCAGGTTGCCAATCACCACCACCCGCGCCGGTAACCGGAAGGATCGGAACAGCCCCAGTCGATACGACCGGCGCCGTAACATCACCAGTGCGCAATACAGCCAGGAAACCGGCAACAACAGCGCCAGATACCAGCATGAATCACCGTACCAGAGTGCCTGCAAACGCTGCACCAGCGCGTGCCTGATCACGCGACCCCGCTGTCGCGAAACTGCAGGCGGTAAAGATCTGCGTAGATGCCGGGTTGCGTAATCAGTTGTGCATGCGTGCCGGACTGGATGATTCGTCCCTCGTCCAGCACCAGAATGCGATCAGCGCGCTCCACAGTGGATAGCCGGTGCGCGATGATCAGCGAAGTGCGATTTCGCATCAGATGCTCGAGCGCGTCCTGGATGACGCGTTCCGACTCACTGTCGAGTGCCGAGGTTGCTTCATCAAGAATCAGTATCGGCGCATCCTTCAACATGGCCCTGGAGATCGCCAGACGCTGACGCTGCCCACCGGACAGCATGACGCCGCGATCACCGACACAGGTGTCCAGTCCCTGTGGCAGATCGCGGATAAACTCCATGGCATGCGCAGCTTCGGCACTGGCGATGAGTGCTTCGGTGCTGGCGGTACCACTGCTGCCATAGGCGATGTTGTGACGAACGCTGTCGTTGAATAATGTGACATCCTGCCCGACTACCGCGATCTGCCGGCGCAGGTCCGCAAGGCAGTAATCGCGTATGTCCTTGCCATCCAGATAAATTGCGCCGCGCTGCGGATCATAGAAACGCACCAGCAGATGCGCCAGGGTTGATTTGCCGCTACCGGAACGCCCCACCAGGGCGATGGTCTGCCCCGGCTCGATACTAAATGAAATGTCGTGCAGCACATCCCCGGCACCCGTGCCGTAGGCAAAATGCAGGTTTCGGAATTCGATAGCGCCGCGCGCGTGTTGCAGCGGTTCGCTGCCGTGGTCGGCTTCCACGGGTTCATCGAGAATGTCGAAAAGACTGCGTGCCGCCGCCAGCCCGCGTTGGATCGCCGCATTGATATTGGTCAGCCGCTTCATCGGCTGCATGAGCAGCAGCATTGCCACGATGAACGACATGAAACTGCCTACGCTGATTTCACTCTTGAGCGATTCGAGTGTCGCGAGGTACACGAGCAACGCCAGGATGCAGGCTGATATCAGTTGAATGATCGGCGTACTGGCGCCCATGGCAGTCGCCATTTTCATGTTCAGGCGACGGTTGCGCTCATTGACCTGTTCGAACAGCTGCTCCTGCCATTCCTGCCCATTAAAAGACTTCACCAGCCGTTGACCGTGAATCACTTCTTCGCTGAATTGCGTCAGCTCACCCATGGAGTCCTGGATGTTGCGACTGATGCGGCGGAAGCGCCGACTGACATACCGGATCAAACCGATCAGAACCGGTCCGACGATCAGGAACAGCAAGGTCAGCCAGCCGCTGATCCAGAACATGTAGGCGAGCAGAAACAGCATGGTGAGACTGTCGCGTATCAGGATGGTCAGCGCATTGGTGCTTGCTTCGGCAACCTGTTCAACGTCAAACGTCAGGCGGGACAGCAGACTGCCCGAGGCAGTGTGGTCGTAATAGCTGGCGGGCAGGCGCAGGAACTGTCCGAACAGATCGCGGCGCAACTCGTGCACCACCTTGCGGCCAATCCAGCTCATGCCATAACTGATGACGAAGCCGCTCACGCCGCGGAGCAGAAATAACAGGATCAGTGCAACAGGAACGAAACGTATGGTGGCGGGATCGCGTTCGATGAAGTTTCCATCGAGCATGGGCTTGATGAGAGCGGCGAGCGCGGTGTCGGTGAGCGCGAACAGAAGCATCGAAACAACGGCGATGGCAAATACCCGCCGGTACGGAACGGCATAACCAAGCAGGCGCCTGTAGAGTGCGAGTGCCGAGCCCCGCGATTGCTTCACTCGCCGGCGCTTTCCGGCTGGCTGGTTGCCAGCGACATGTGCACCAACCCCAGCTGAGAGGTGGCATCCATGGCGCGCACTACCGATTCATACGGCGTCAGGCGATCGGCGCGAATTACCACCGGCAGCTCGCTGTCACCGCCCTGGAACTTGCTGATAGCTTTTTTCAGCGTCTCGATATCGGTATTGACCACCTGCTGATCTCCGATGTAGTAGTGACCCTCCGCATCGATAACGATCTCCAGCATCTCGCGCTCTTCCTCCACGGGATCGGCGGTCGCTTCCGGCAGTTCGATCCTGATCTCCGACTCGCGTTGAAACGTGGTCGATACCATGAAAAAGATCAGCAGGATGAAGACTACGTCGATGAGCGGCGTCAGGTTGACTTCGGGTTCATCGCTCTGGGTCTGACGCAAGTTCACGATTATTCTCCCAGCACGCCGGTTTGCACGCGCTGTCCATGCAGCACTTCAACCATGCGCAATGCCTGTTGCTCCATGCGAATGACCAGCATGCTCACCTTGCCGCGAAAATAGCGATAGAACATCAGCGTCGGAATCGCTACCGCCATGCCGGCAGCGGTGGTGATCAGCGCTTCGGAAATGCCGCCGGCCAACGCGCCAGGATTGCCTACGCCCTGAGTGGTTATGGCGGAAAAAACCTTGATCATGCCGATCACGGTACCGAGCAAACCCAGCAATGGTGAGATCGCTGCAATGGTACCAAGAGTATTGATATAGCGCTCCAGCTCGTGCACGACGTGACGGCCGGTGTCTTCGATGGATTCTTTCATGATATCCCGGCTGGCGTTGCGGTTCATCAGTCCCGCTGCCAGGATGCGGCCCAGCGGGGAACCGGCCCGCAGCTCCTGCATGCGTTCCACATCGAGCTTTTTCTCTTTCGCCTGATCCCAGACCTGGGCGACCAGTCGGCGCGGGATGACCCGCTTGGTGCGCAACGTCCACAGACGTTCGGCGATAATGGCGAAGGCGATAATCGAACAGAGGATGATGGGGGCCATAAGCCAGCCGCCCGCGGTAACCAGTTCAAACACTAGTGTATCTTCCTTTGCTGCCGGTGAAGAATTCCGGTGATGATACTTGATTTGGGCCGCGGGCAGAACCGGTCAATGCCAGTATCTGGCGGCCTGCACCCGATAGCTGTCCACCCTTATCGGGCGACCGGATTCCAGCCGCATGCGAACGGCGCCATCGACGGCCGTATCGAACAGGATCGCGCCGGCATCGCGATACCGGGCGGTAACATCCGCCTTGGGAAATCCGAAGCGATTACGGTAACCGGTGGCGAACAGCGTGTACTGAGGATTTACGGCAGCGACGAATGCGCTGGTCGATGAAGTACGGCTGCCGTGATGGGGCGCGACCAGCACTATGCTCGCCAGCCGTTGCGGCTCACCCGCCACCAGTTCACTCTCGACCTGATGCTCGATATCGCCGGGTAGCATAAGAACGCGACCGTCAGCGGCCTCGATTCGCAACACACAGGACGCGTTGTTGCCCTGTCGCCCCGGCGCCACTGGCAGGTATTCGAAGTGCACGCCGTCCCAGTCCCAGTGCTGTCCGGCACATTTCGCCGCGCGCACCCAGGGGAGTTTTCCCGGTTCGCCGCTATGCACGCTCGAAACCGGGAGCGCAGCGAACACAGCGGCGGCGCCGCCGCGATGATCATTATCGCCGTGGCTGATGACCAGCCGATCGAGACGCCGGTGACCGCGCTGCGAGAGAAACGGTGCAATCACTGCGTCGCCGGTATTAAACCCGGAGGGGAATGCCGGGCCGGTGTCGAACACCAGTACATGTGCGTGCGTCTCGACCACCGATGCCAGGCCCTGTCCGACATCGAGCAGAGTAAACCAGACGTCGCCGGGCGGCGGGCGCGCCGGCTTGAACCAGAGGGCCGGCAGCAGCAATGCCAGCCCCAGCAGACGCACCGGCATGGCTCTGAATGACAGGCAGCACAGCAGACCCAGGGTGAACAGCCCCAGCAGCGGCAGCGGCAGTCCCGGCAGCGACAATTCGCTGGCCGGTACGGCAGCCAGCACCTCCAGTCCTCGCCATAACAGATGCAGCAGCAAGCCGGCGACGGACAGACACAGATCAGCGAGTGGCGGAACTACGGGTATGAGTAGCGCGGCCAGCAGAAGCAGTGGCACCACCAGCAGGCCGACCCAGGGAATGGCTATCAGGTTGGCCAGCGGAGCTACCAGTGAAACACGCTGAAAGCACAACCACAGGATCGGCGTCAGGCCAATCACCAGCGCGGTTTGCACCCCGGTTACTTTTCGCCATCGGGCGACGGTTCCCCGCCTTCCGGCGCCAAGATAAAGGATCCAGGCGACCGCCCCGAATGACAGCCAGAAACCAGCGCTGAGCACCGTCAGTGGATCGATCAGCAGGACCAGCCACAGGGCGAGGCTCCATACATGCCAGGCGCCCGGGCGCGCGCCGGCCAGGCGCGCCAGCATCCATACCCATACCATGATCGTGGCACGCTGTGCCGGCACTTCGAAACCGGCCAGCAATGCATAGCCGAGCGCCCCCAGCATTGCAGCAACAGCCGCTACCGAAGGTGCCGGCCAGCGTTCCGCCCGGCCGGAGAATGCCCAGCCACGCCGGGTCAGAAAAAACACCATGCCTGCGACCAGCCCCACATGCAGGCCGGATATGGCAATCAGATGGCTGGTCCCGGTGCGGCGAAGAACGTCCCATTGATCATTGGTGATGTCGTGGCGCATGCCGACGCTCAACGCCTTGAGCAGCGCCGCGCGTGCGGGATCGGGCGTCTGATGATCGATATACGCGGCCAGCCTGCTGCGCAGCCACGCAACCGGACTGAAGCCGGCGTCATCGAGCAGCCGGTTCACGCCTCCGGCACGCACATAACCGGTGGCACGGATACGCTCGGCGAACAGCCAGCGTTCGTAGTCGAAGCCGCCCGGGTTGGAAAAACCATGCGGGTGTTTCAGACGTACACGCAAAACCCAGGTCTCGCCCATCTGCACAGGCCCGGGTCGTTGATACCAGCTCACCAGCACCGGCAGTCGCAGAGGTTGCCAGTCCTCGCCATCATGATGACGCAGTATGGTGAAGCGGAAGCGGAGTGCGCCGCCATTCCTGGTTTCCGGAATGCCACTGACGACGCCTTCGACCTGCATGTCCTGGCCTTCCAGGTGATCAGGTAGCTGCAGGGCCAGTACCTGTGAAGCATGCCACCATGCCCACAGAACTCCCGCGAGGACGAAACCCGCCGCGCGCAGCAGGCGCCAGGGCGCCAGCACCAGTGGCAACGGCAGAATCAGCCCCCAGGCGTAAGGCGGGGGCAATTCGACAAATTGCTGGAACGCACAAATGCCGGCCAGGAATGCCAGCGCTGAATAAAGCATTTCATCCTTGAAAGGCTTATCTGTGAATAGCTGCCGACTTTAATCTGATTACAACGATCGTTTCAACTTTTTCCACCCGCCGTGCCTAGCGAGAGTCTTCCGCTGGGCAGCTTGACCGCCCTCGATAGCGCCGTTAAAACTGTGATCCGATCCGCACTCCGGCGCATGAGTTGTGCTAGTGTAGCGACGCTGAATACCATCATACAAAAGGAGTTCCTCGTGAAACGCAATCTATCCTGCGCGCTGTTACTGACAATGCTGCTGACCCCTGCCGCCTACGCTGATGCTCTCGGCATCCAGGCCGGCGTCAACAGCTGGAACTACGATATCAGTGGCACTCTGCGCTATAAGAGCCAGGACTCTTCCAACGATATCGATGTCAATGATGACCTGGGGTATGACGACGATTCACTGACCCACCTGTACGCGATATTCGATCATCCACTGCCGATGATTCCGAATATCAAGGTCAGCATGACGAATATCGATACCAGTTCAAACGGACAGCTCAGCGGTTCGGTGGTCTACGGTAATACCACGTTCAACGTCAATGAGAATGTCAGCAGCGAACTGAAACTGGAGCAGATCGATCTCACGCTGTATTACCGGATACTCGACAACGTTGCCAATTTCGATCTGGGTCTCAATCTGAAGTACATAGACGCCGAAGGCACGATCAGCGGTGAAAACAGCGGCACGGAAAGCGCTGACATTTCAGCCGTGGTGCCGATGCTGTACGCCGGTGTCGGTGTCGACTTGCCGTTCACCGGCCTCTCGGTCAGCGCGGATGGCAGTGTCATCGGTTACCAGGACAACACATTCTATGACTTCACCGTCAAGGCCAACTACACCACGCCCTGGCTGCTCGGCGTCGACGTCGGCTACCGCACGCTGAAACTGGACCTCGATGATCTCGATGACTCCTATTCGGATGTCGAGTTCGAAGGTCCTTACGCCGGCGTCTATCTGCAGTTCTGAGTGAGCTGAAGGATGTTGCTATCTTCAGTCGCACGGCTGTCATACGCGATTCTTCTGGTCGGATCATTGACCGCCTGCGCAACCGAACCGCCGCGCAATCTCAACGACAGCTGTTCTATTTTTCGCGAGAAAAATGGCTGGTATAAAAGCGCGAATAACAGCTTTAAAAAATGGGGCATGCCGGTGCATGTGCAAATGGCGATCATTCATCAGGAGTCGCGCTTCGTTCATGACGCCAAGCCGCCGCGCGGTAAACTCCTGTGGGTGATTCCATGGAAGCGCCTGTCATCCGCCTACGGTTATGGCCAGATCAAGGATGGCACCTGGGACTGGTATCGCGACTCCACCGGTAATCGCTGGGCGGACCGCGATGATTTCGATGACGTGACGGATTTCATCGGCTGGTACGGTGCAATGTCGAATCGCCTGTTGGGGATTTCCAGGTGGGATGCGTACAGCCAGTATCTCGCTTACCACGAAGGCCACGGCGGCTACCGCCGCAAGACTTACAACAAGAAACCCTGGCTTAAAGGCGTGTCGCGCAAGGTCGAGGCGCGCGCTGTCGAGTATCGGGCCCAGCTTGGCGCCTGCTCGGGAAGCCTGGATAAAGGCTGGTCACTGTGGCCGTTCTGAGTGCCGCTCAGGCAGGAGCACCGCCGTCATTACGACGCCTTGACCACGCTACGCTCCCTGACTAAGTACCCCGTCCTCGAGGTGCATCACCAGGTCGACGCGTTCGGCAATGTCGGGATCGTGAGTGACAATGACGAAGCTGGTGTTCAGGTCGCGGTTGAGATCCAGCATCAGCTGATAAACCTGTTCGGCATTTTTGCGATCCAGGTTCCCGGTCGGTTCGTCGGCCAGAACGCAATCCGGCCGTGTCACCAGGGCCCGCGCCACTGCAGCACGCTGACGTTCGCCGCCTGACAGTTCTCCCGGCTTGTGCGCAAGCCGAGCATCCAGACCGACCCGCGACAGCATGTCGCTCGCCTGCTGATAGGCATCCGCGACCTTCATACCCCGGATCAACAGCGGCATAGCGACATTTTCCAGTGCCGTGAATTCCGGCAGCAGATGATGAAACTGATAGACAAAGCCCAGATGACGATTGCGCATGCGGCTGCGTTTGGCTTCACTCATGCGACTGAACTCGGTTCCCATGAGGCGCACGCTGCCAGCACTGGGTTTGTCCAGCCCGCCGAGCAGGTGCAGTAGCGTGCTTTTGCCGCTGCCCGAGCTGCCGACGATGGCAATCTGTTGACCTGCTGCGATGCTGAGAGAAACGTCTTTCAACACGCTCACATCGAGGTCGCCTTCACTGAAGCGGCGCGTCAGCTGGGTGCAGGCGAGAACCGGCTCACTCATAGCGCAGCGCCTCGGCCGGTTGCGTACGGGAGGCGCGCCATGCCGGATACCAGGTGGCGGCAAAACTGAGCAGGAAGGCCACCATGCCAATGGTCCATACGTCCGACCCGTTCAGCTGCGACGGAACATCGCTGATGTAGTACACGTCAGCGGGCATGAACTGCACGCCAAACAGGCCCTCGACTGCGGGAACGATAACGTCAATATTGGTCGCAATAGCGATGCCGCCGGCGATGCCGAGCGCGGTGCCCAACAAACCGATCAGTGCGCCCTGAACCATGAAGATGCGCAGGATCGAACCGGGGGTGGCACCGAGGGTGCGCATAATGGCGATATCGGACTGCTTGTCGGTGACGACCATCACCAGCGTAGAGACGATGTTGAAGGCCGCGACCGCAACAATAAGCGTCAGGATGATGAACATTACGCGTTTCTCAGTCTGCACGGCACGGAAGAAATTCGCGTGTTGACGAGTCCAGTCCGTCACCTGCAGATCAGGACCCAGTTCCATGGCCAGTTGATTCGAGACCCGTGGCGCCTGGAACAGATCTTCCAGTTTAAGACGTACGCCGCTGACGCCATCGCCAAGCTTCAACAGACGTGCCGCATCTTCCATGTGCACCAGCGCAATACCGCGGTCATATTCATACATGCCAACATCGAATATTCCGCTTACCTGGAAACGGCGCAGCCGCGGCAGAACTCCCGCCGGACTGAAGTTTGCCTGCGGTGTGACCAGCGTCACATGATCGCCAACCTGGGCCCCCAGGCTGAAGGCCAGCTCAATCCCGAGAATGATGCGGAATGCGCCCGA
>JAGXGS010000052.1 GCA_024636585.1 Thiogranum sp.
CCAACCAATTTGATTTCCATCACCGACGGGCAGATCTACCTCTCGCCGACGTTGTTCGACCTGGGTGTGCTGCCGGCGGTCGATGTCGGCAAATCCGTGTCGCGCGTCGGCGGCAAGGCGCAACGGGCGGCCTACCGCGCGGTGGCGGGTGACCTCAAGCTCGCCTATGCGCAGTTCGAGGAACTCGAAACCTTCGCCCGGTTCGGCGCCCGGCTGGATGAAGACACCCGCAAGATTATCGAGCATGGACGGCGCATCCGCGCCTGCCTGAAGCAGCCGGAATTCGCCCCGGTGGGAGTGCACGCCCAAATCGCTATCCTGCTGGCGTTGAGCGCCGGACTTTTCGACGCCGTTCCGCTGGACCGGATGACGGACGCCGAGCAGGCCGTGCGCAAGGCGGCGGCGGAGATCCCGGCGCAGCTGAGCGAGCGCCTGGATAGCGCCGACACGTTGAGCGATGAGGATCGGGAAACGATTATCGACATTGCCCGCCAGGCACTGGCACCTTTCCAGCCCAAAGCTGATTCCCTGTCTCAACCCGGGGCCGGGACGAGTCCCGGGGAGGCATCATGAGCGACACCACAGCGAGCCTGCGTCGCAAGATCGATAGCGCCGGTGATCTGCAGTCCGTGGTTCGCACCATGAAGGCCATGGCCGCGTCCAGCATCGGCCAATACGAGCAATCGGTGCGCGCCCTGGGTGATTACTTTCGCACCGTGGAACTGGGCTTGAGCGTGTGCTTTCGTGACATGCGTGCGGCGGAATGGATAACCGGAGAGACAGGAAAAACGGATGCGGCTGCGATTGGCGCGGTAGTGTTTGGTTCCGACCAGGGGCTGGTGGGCCAGTTCAATGATGTGGCGGCCGATTATGCGCTCAAGACGCTGGCGGCGCTGCCCGGGGAACCCCGGGTCTGGGCGGTCGGCGAGCGCGTGCATGCGCGCCTGGCGGACGCGGGCCTTGCGCCGATGGGAAGCTTCAGCGTACCGAATTCCGTCAAGGCCATCACCTCGCTGGTCGGGCAGATACTCATGGCGAGCGAGACGCGCCGCAGCCAGGGCGACATCGCCGAACTCCATCTCTTCTACAACCGCCCCGCAGTTGGGACGGTTTATGCGCCCGTCGGTCAGCGGCTGTTACCGCTGGATGAAATCTGGCGCTGCAAGCTGGCCGAACGTCCGTGGCCGACGGAAAACCTGCCGGAGGTCATGGGTGGGGGCGCCCCGACCTTGCGGGCGCTGATCCGTGAATACCTTTTCGTCTCGCTGTTCCGGGCGTGCGCCGAATCGTTGGCCAGCGAGAATGCGAGCCGTCTCGCGGCGATGCAACGTGCCGACAAGAATATCGATGAACTGCTGGACGACCTCAACGGCACATTTCACCGTTTGCGCCAGAGTGGTATCGACGCGGAACTGTTTGACGTGGTCTCCGGATTCGAGGCGCTGAACGAATCCTGATGCATCAGTCACTATGTGGCGATTCTGGTCTATGTCTGACGGCCAATGACGATTCCGGCTGGATGCCAGGATGTTAAAAAACACCGCGTGACGTTCGCTGATGCAGGGGCTATCCTTTGGTTGGTACGCCTTAAACGGCCACGAAAGGCGGCGGACGCGAGGCGGTTGCCTGTAACGTGAGCATCAGAGAGGAAGTCATCATGCTGGTAACCTTTTCCTGCCCGGCCTACGCGGACATAACGATGTTCGGTGACGTGGCAGTCCGACTGCTTGAACTGATGGGGCACAGCGGTACGGTGCCCGGCGCTCTGCTTGCAGAAGATGTCCAGGCGGCGCTGGAGCGCCTGGAGGCTGCGATCGAGGCGGACGAGCAGTTGCCTGAGCCGCAAGAATCCGGGGAAGGAGAGGACGACGAATCTGCCGTCAGTCTCCCGCACCGAGCTTTGCCTTTGATCCAATTGCTCAAGGCTGCGGCAAAGGCAAAGTGCAACGTGATGTGGGACAGCAGCAACTGATCCAGCAGCCGCGTGTGACAGTCATTCCAGTTTCCGGCTAACAAAAAATAGAACGACAATGACATGATTGACAAAGAGTTGTACCAGCGGAAGATGCGAGCTCAGCTGGATGAGTGGAAGGCAGACGTGGATAAGCTCAGGACCAGGGCGTCGAGGGCCAGTGCAGACACGCAGCTGAAAATGAACGAGCAGATCAAGGCGCTTGACAGCAAGATCGCAGAAGGCAGGGTGAAGTTGTCGGAACTTTCCGGGGCCGGCGAAGACGCCTGGGAGTCAATCAGGGCGGGCGTGGAATCTGCCTGGGATTCGTTGAAGTCTGCGGTTAGTGACGCCGCCGCGAAATTCAAGGACTAAGCTGCCTGATATCCGCTTACCCCCGCTTTACCCATCATCAGGGCGTAGCTCGCTTTGTCGGCCGCGTAACACCCGCAGGAAGCGGTCTCCAGGCCACCACGGTCGAGAATCCTGATATCCCCGCGGCTATAGCGGATCAGTTTGCGATTTTGCAGCGCAGTGGCGGCCTTGGTAACACCGACGCGGCGTACGCCCAGCATGTAGGCCAGAAATTCGTGCGTGACATGAAACGCATCCGAGTGTGCCCGGTCCTGCGTCATCAGCAGCCAACGGGCGAGACGCGCCTCCACCACATGGAAGTGCGTGCAGGCGGCGGTTTGCGCCAGTTGGCTCATCGTCACATAGAGGTAACGTTTCAGCTCCTGTTGCAGCGCAAGGTTCTGTTCGAGTTCGCGCCGAAACGGCGCAGCGTTCATGCGCAGCGCCTGGCCAGCGCCCTGCACCACGGCGCGTAGCGGTGACACATCCACCCCGAGCATGAGGGAAATCCCGAGCATGCCTTCATCGCCGACCAACCCTACCTCCAGGCTGGCGCGGTTATCGATCGGCCTTATCAGGGAAATGAAACTTTCCGTGGGGAAGTAAACGTGACTTATGCGCTCCCCGGGTTCGGCCAGGATCTGGGCAAACGCCAGCTCAACCGGTGTGCAGCCTGCCAGAAAGCGCTGACGGTCCTTTCGTGGCAAGGCCGCGAGTAGACGATTGGCGGCAGGGGCGGACTTGATGATCGGCATGTGAACTGTCCTGGTGTCGGGAAACCCGCGAAACCACATATGGGCGCTCTGGCGATGCAATCCCGATAGCGGATACTGACCAGAGGCGGATGGCTGCCTGAGCATGAATGTTGGCTAGTGTGGAGTGAAATCTGGCGACTGTCTGGACGCTAGCACACATAAGCCGCCCGCCGCGCGCCTGCTGATGATTGCCGCCATATTGGCGCAGTGCACGAGCAACCAGGTCAGCGGATGCTAACCTCGGGAAGCAGGCGATCGAACTCCTTCTTGACCACCGCATAGCACTCGCAGGCCCGTGTCTCCAGCCCCGTGCGGTCGAGCGCGGTGATGCGGCCACGTTGATACTTGATCAGGCCGGCCCTCTGCAGGTTGCCGGCCGCCTCCGTGACACCCTCGCGGCGCACGCCGAGCATGTCGGCGATCAACTCCTGGGTCATGACCAGTTCGTTGGAGCTCAAGCGGTCGAGGCTCAGCAGCAACCAGCGGCAGAGTTGCTGGTCGAGCGAATGATGCCGGTTGCACACCGCGGTCTGTGCCATCTGCGTCAGCAAGGCCTGCGTGTAGCGCAGTAACAGATGCTGCAGCTCACCGGAGCGATTGAATTCGTTCTTGAGCAGTTGTCCCTTTAACCGGTACGCGTGGCCGGCGCTCTGCACGACGGC
This sequence comes from Thiogranum sp., assembly GCA_024636585.1. Classification (GTDB taxonomy): domain Bacteria; phylum Pseudomonadota; class Gammaproteobacteria; order DSM-19610; family DSM-19610; genus Thiogranum. The sequence continues at coordinate 3,723 of JAGXGS010000052.1, forward strand.
GCGGTTGGGCATGGTTTCGCCGCCCATGAACAGGGCGACCCCGATGATGCCCTCATTACCGACCACAGCGATTTCGGCCGATGCGCCATCGAGCATGACGTAGAGCAGGGACACGATGGCCGTGGTGGGAAAATAGACATGATGCAGCTCGTTGCCGGACTCGTAGAGCACCTTGCCGAGCGGCATCGGGACCAGCTCAAGTTGCGGTAACAGGCGCGCGTATTCCTCTGCCGGGAGGGCGCTGAGCAGGTGGTTCTGACGGGGGACGTGCGGGTCATTCATGGGCGAGCTCCGGGCTTTTGCCCACGATCTGGTTGTCTCAGGGAGGTGGCGGAACCTGATACTGGATGATTGACGACTATATATCATCCGGTTTGCCTGTGCGATAGCGCACAGACGCATAGGGAGGTCAGCGCAGGTGACATAACCTGCGTACTCCGCGTGCCGGTTATGTACGCCAGCAGACAGACGGCGAGGGGCTCTCTCCATAAGCTGGGACTATCGGAGCCAGCATGCGTGAGCTGGCTTCAGGTTGGCGGAGCTCGAGGGTTAAAAACCGCACTCGCTACGAAGCAGCGCAAGTACTAAATGTTTTACAAAGAGGAAACGGCATTTAGTCTACTTATGCTTTGTTTTTGTTCTAGTATTAAGTTGGCCTTGTGTGGTTGTTGGTCGATTTACCCCAGACCATTTTTTGATGGTTATCCGCCAAACCGCCATTCAGGTTATTCGATTCGGCAAGAACAACAAAAGGAGTAATCTCATGCTTTGGACTATCGTCGTAATTCTCATCATCCTGTGGCTGCTCGGTTTTTTGGGTGGAAACATCAGCTCAAGCTTTCCGAAAACAGGCGGTTGGATCCATATTTTGATCGTTATCGCCGTCATCCTCATCATTTTGCAACTATTGGGGATCGTCTCGTTCTAGATTTCCATTTTGCAACTGTACAGGTAGAGGCAGTCAGACAGGCTGCCCTACCAATGCAAGAAAGTAGATTTCAACAAGATAACTACGAAGGAAGGATTTATATGACAAAAGAATCAAACCACTCGCAAGATTATGACCGTAAGCACGGTAATGACCACAATGTAAAAGATAAAGCCGCTCTGAAAGAAGAATTTATCGACAATAAAAGAAATGATGCGGGCAGGAAGGATACAAATCATTCTATCCGTACAACGGATGAAGGCAAATAATGCTTCTAAATATCTTTTTTAAGACTCTATAAATTCATCTCTACCAATCTAAGCTGCGCCGGTCTGGCTCGGTCTCAAAACGCACCACCGGATCGGGCCTCGCGACCGGCTTCAGTTCAGCGACGAAGTAGCGCAGCAACCGGATGCTGCCTTGGTAGCCAAGCTCGCGGATCTCCCGATCCAGCACCGTAGCCGGGATCCACTGCGGCCGGGCTGCTTCGATCCGTTCCTGGAGGTATGCCTTATAGGGGTCCAGCTTGCCCGCGCGCGGAGGACGGGCTGCGTAACCTGGTTCGGGCTCTCCGCGCAGGTACTTGCGCACCGTATTGCGCGACACTCCCATCTGCCGGGCGATCTCCCGGATACCCACCCCCCCTGGCGCTGCAATATCTTGATCTCCATACACCCTTCCTTTTTGATCATCTCGATCCCCCAAGCCGTTTCGGGGTCCGAGGTTAACGAAGGGTGGGTCAATTTTCAGTTGCAGAGGTGGGTCAGTTTTACATTGCCGTATATCGTGAAGCAGCCTGACAGTGAGAGTTCTGTATTTGCACTATACGGGCATTTCCCTGTTCGGTTTCACAACACTATTCCTTCTCTTCCACAACGCTCAAAGAGGGCTCGGCTTTGAGCGCTTCGCGCACATCCGTCAGCCGCCTCACTTCATCCGGAGCGCCGGGACAGAATGCGCAATGGTGGCGAGGGGCGTGATGCGGTACCACGCCTCCTGTTCGGCGATGGAGGCCGGTATGCCGGCGTGCAACGGGGCGGTGCGGGTTGCGTCGCAGTCACATCGGGGAGCAGGCGATCGAATTCTTTCCTGACGACCTGATAGCATTCGCAGACCTGTTTCTCCAATCCGGCCCGGTCAAGCACCGTGATGTGACCACGGTGGTAACGAATCAACCCGGCGTGTTGACATCTCCCGGCGACCTCTGTGATTCCCTCTCGACGCACCCCAAGCGCGCTGGCAATCGCTTCCTGCGTGACCGCCAGTTCATTCGAGGATGACCTGTCCAGGCTTGACAGCAGCCAGCGACACAGCCGCTGCTGCATCGAATGATGCCGATTGCAGGCGGCAGTCTGGGCTATTTGCGTCATCCGTGCCTGGGTGTAGCGCAGCAATAGATGATGCAATGCCCCGGTACGCCCCCCGGGACGATTCAATTCATTCAGCAGCACCTGCGCCGGCATTCGATAAGCATGGCCTGCGCACAGTGCCATGGCGCAATCGGGCGTGCTCATTCCCCCCATGAATACGGCAATACCGATCATTCCCTCATTGCCGACCCCGGTGATTTCTGCCGACGCGCCATCTGCCATGCCATAAAACAGGGACACGATGGCGGTCGTCGGGAAATAGAGATGACGCAATGGACCGCCTGACTCATGGATGATCTCGCCGAACGGCATCTGGACCACGCCCAGATGTGGCGACAGACGCTGGTAATCGGTTGCGGGCAGGGCAGCAAGAAGGCGGTTTTGCCGTGGGGAATGCTCGTCGGACATTTGACGGTCCTTTGCCGGAAATGAAGCGATGTCCTCCGAGGGCCGGGACAATCACTCTACCCTGACAAGTGTAGAGCATTATCCGGACTATGTGCGGTACGGAACAAAACAGGCGGGCGGTGCGACCGTTCGGGTGGCGACGGATGATGCGTCCCCGTCGGCCGGGCAAGACGCAGGTGGGGGTGCTTGTCGGGTGTTGGTCAGTCGCCGATTCGTATGTTGTCCAGGGATCCCAATACGCCGAAAACCTGCAGTAACCATATCACGACCGCAATGACGACGACGATATTCAGGATGTTTTTGATCTTTCGGTCCATGGGTATGTAGGTATTGACGAGCCAGAGCAGTACGCCAACTACGATCAGTATGATGACCAGATTAATCAGAGGCATGCGGATTCTCCTGTCAGGACGGAGGCAAGTCGCCTCCGTCCAGTTGTTAATTTATCGATTGATTAGGGAAATTTTTGTTCCCTCGATGCTGACGCCGGCCATCAGTCCCTGCTGGCTGAAAATAAACGCATAGGCATCATCCTTCAGCGAGGATGTCGAAAGATTCTTTGCGACCCCTTCGTCAACCACAACGACGGTCGGACCCACGCCAATTTCCCAACCGTTCGATTCCTTGAGATATTTAACGGCATCGTCGGTCATCAGAAACACGGCGTAACCATAGGACTGGGCCCCGATCTGCAGACCCCAGGAGCCGGTAACGGAGTTGTAATAATCAACAACTTTCGAGCCCTCGAGCAACACGCCTTCGCCATAGCTGCCGCCGAACACCAGGCCGGCTTTGACGATATTCGGGAACACGAGTACCGCCTTGGCGGTGTTTGAGAGTGTCTTGGCAACAGGTTCGGTTTGATAGAGCGTCTGCAAGGCCTGCCGGGAATCCTTCTCCAGATCCTCAGCGGTTGCCGCGCTTGCCTGACTCATTACGCTCATCGTGGCGATGGCGGCCGTCGCGAGCACGAGCGCGCGGATATGACTTTGTATGCTGTACATGGTAATGCTCCTTGACCTGGACCGATTACATGGAAACTTCGGATGAGACGGAAGGCTAGTCGCATCATCACGCGCAGTCTGTACGATGCCGCACATAGCCGCGCGCGCCGGCAGCAGTCCTGGCGGGCCGCCGAGAGCCATCGCTTACGATGACCAGGAACCGACTTCTATGTGCGGCATCGTACAGACAAGGGCCCTCGTCTGAGTAACATGATCTACAGGGGAATGGCGATGACTTTCGGAATCAATGCGAGAGTCTTTCCGGACTCTGCGCCGCTGCAACGCTTTATCAGGAGATATGACATGACATTCTGGTCGTTCTGTTGCTGCTGGGCAAGTTATAACGCGTTCTGCGGTGCAGCTTTCCGACGCGCGCAAGATTCAGGTCAATTAATGGTTATCAAACATAGGAGATTGTCATGGCCGGTGTATTAGTGGTAGTTGTTTTAGTCCTGCTGGTTGTTTTTCTGGCTCAGCGCGTATAGAAGCTTTGGATCCCGTCCCCGGCATTATCCGGTGACGGGGACGGCAGGAGAACCCGGCGCGATACGATTGATCAAAAGTGGAAGCTTCCATGCAGCTCGAGGTTCATCGTCTTTCCAAAGTCTACAAAGAAAACAGAGGACTCCTTGCCACCGGCTTTAACGTCGACAAAGGGCAACGGATTGCGGTGGTGGGGCACAACGGCGCCGGGAAGTCGACCCTGTTAAAACTGCGAAAGGGTTGAGGCAGCGGATCAGCATCGGACGCTCGCTGCTTGCCGATCCACCGCTACCCGATCATCTTAAGGCCTGTCTGGGCATGATGCTGATAGCCGTCATTGCCCCGGCGTGCAACGCACGCTCGCATGGATCGCCACTGAAGCCTATGGTATGAGTTTTCGGAAAACACAGTTCACAACACCGATGGTGTGCCGGGCACCCCGGATTTAAGCGAGGAGAATTTGAAAGTCATCAGAAAGTTCGGTTTTTCGGCACGCACACGGAACGTCCTGCGTAACGAGCAGGATACCGAGTTGCTGCGCTCGGAGCTGTTCAGTATCGAACAACTCAAACGTCACGCGGTAACGCTGGCCGGTCAGCATAGTGTCGACCCGCATCCGGGGCCGGACAAGTTGTTGCCTCGCCTGGCGGATAATGAACATGTCCTTATCGCTGCCTATGACGTCGTCACATCCGCAGCCACGTCGGGGCAACGGATCGCGCCGGCAGAGGCCTGGTTACTCGACAATTTCTATCTCATCGAGCAACAGATTGGTCTGGCGCGTCGGCATCTCCCGCGTGGCTACAGCCGGCAATTGCCGCGACTGGCTGATGGCCCATTCGCCGGTTTTCCGCGTATCTATGACCTGGCGTTAGAGCTGATCTCGCATATGGACGGTCGTGTAGACAGCGACAACGCCACCCAGTTCGTGGCCGCCTATCAGACTGTTGAACCATTAAGGCTGGGCGAATTGTGGGCGTTTCCGATCATGCTACAGCTCGCGCTGCTGGAAAACCTGCGCCGCGTCGGCTTGCGCATCGCCCGTCGGCGCGAGGAGCGCGACGCTGCCATTACCTGGGCAGACCGTATGCTCGCGACGGCCGAAAAGGATCCAAAACAACTGATCCATTTGCTCGCCGAGTTTGCCAATGCCGATGTGCCGTTGACTGCACCGTTTGTGGAGGAATTTTACGACCGGCTTCAGGCTCAGGGCTCCGCGCTCGCGTTCGTACAAACCTGGGTCGAGCAAAAACTACTCGACCAGGGGGTGACTGCAGCGCAGTTATCGGCAGCCGCCGACCGCATGGCTGCAACCAACCAGATATCCATTGCCAACAGCATCAGTAGTCTGCGCTTCATCGGCATCATGGACTGGAGGGATTACGTCGAGTCGCTGAGTGTCGTCGAGCAGACATTGCGCGAAGACCCGGCGGGGATGCATGCCAGCCAGGATTTCGCCAGCCGCGACCGCTACCGACATGTCATCGAAGACGTGGCGAAGGCGAGTTCGTGCAGTGAGTTGGCGGTGGCACGCGAGGCCATTATTCTTGCACAGACGGCGGCAGAGCAAACGAGTCCCAATGACCGCCACGCGCATGTCGGATATTACCTGATTGATCATGGACGGCAGAATCTGGAACGTGCGGTTGGCTGTCATTTGGGGTGGAGCAACCGGGTCATCCGGGCGTGCCGACGTTTTCGTTTGTTCCTTTACCTCGGCCCCATCCTGTTACTTACCGCGCTGGCAACATTAGTGGTGCTTTTACCTTTCGGCGGCTTTGCGCCGGCTGACTGGCGTAGCTGGTATTTTATGATCACCGGCATCATTGGCGCCTCGGCGCTGGCGGTGCCACTGGTAAATCTGTTCGTCACGCTTGTCTTCCCCCCGCGTGCATTAGCCCGGCTGGATTTTTTACAGGGCATTCCAGATATTCACCGCACCATGGTAATCGTCCCCACCTTGCTCAGCAGTCCGCAGGAGATAGATGACCTGCTCGAAGCCCTGGAGATCCGCTATCTCGGCAATCGCGATGTCAATCTGTCCTTCGCCTTGCTGACGGATTTCCGTGATGCAGCGGAGCAAACCTTGCCCGAGGATGACGCGCTGGTCGCCCACGCGCGCGCCGGCGTCGAGGCGCTCAACGAGACCTACCGCGAGGACCGTCCGTGTATTTTCTATCTGTTCCATCGCCCCCGGCTGTGGAATCCATACGAACGGGTGTGGATGGGCTATGAACGCAAGCGCGGCAAACTGGAGCAGTTCAATTCCCGGCTCAGGGGAGAGGCACAAACAGCATTCTCGGATATCGTCGGTGACCAGTCCATCCTTGGCACCATAAAGTATGTCATCACCCTGGATACTGACACGCAACTGCCCCGTGATGCGGCCCGCACATTAATAGGCAACATGGCTCATCCGCTCAATCGGCCGGTGTACGATGCCGACAAGGGCCGCATCGTTGAAGGCTATGCGATCCTGCAGCCACGTGCTTCGATCAGCCTGACCAGTGCAAGCCAATCCCGGTTTAGCAAATTGTTCGCCGGAGAGACAGGCATCGATCCCTACACGCGCGAGGTCTCGGATGTCTACCAGGATATTTTTGGCGAGGGCTCGTTCATCGGCAAGGGTATCTACGATGTGGACGCCTTTCGTCAGGCCGTCGATGGACGCTTTCCGGAGAACCTCATTCTCAGTCATGACTTGCTGGAAAGCGGCTTTGCGCGTTCGGCATTGGTGACCGATGTCGACCTCATTGAAGAACACCCGGCCAGTTATGTCATCGAGGCCAGCCGCCGCCATCGCTGGATTCGCGGTGACTGGCAGCTGGCCGGCTGGCTGTTGCCGCGCGTGCCCAGACCGCCCAGTTCAACAGGATCAGGGGCGAAACGGCAACCGAACCCGCTCTCAGTTCTGTCGCTGTGGAAAATTATCGACAACCTGCGCCGCAGTCTGGTGTCACCGGCACTGCTGGCCTTGCTGGCAGGTGGCTGGCTGTTTGGCCCGGGACCCGCCTGGTTCTGGACCCTGCTGGTCGCGGGGGTGGTGTTCTTGCCCACCACGCTGTCCACCGTGATCGAACTCGTGCGCAGGCCTGAAGAACGTGATTGGCAGGTGCACCTGATCCTGACCGGGAAAACCGTGGGCCGCTCAATGCTGATTGCGTTGCTGAGCTTCGTCCTTTTGCCCTATGACACGCTGATTTGTCTGGATGCGATCCTGCACTCAGGTATACGCATGCTGTTTACGCAACGCGGCCTGTTGCTCTGGCATATGCGATCCTATACACGTCGTAACGCGCGCCGTACGCTGGCCGATTTTCTGATAGAGATGTGGGTCGCGCCGCTCGTGGCGCTGGCACTTGCATTGGGTGTGTGGCATACCCATCCGGCGGAATGGCTGTTCTGCGCGCCGGTCTTGTTACTGTGGCTGGTGTCGCCCGTCATCGCCTGGTGGATCAGCCTGCCGCTGGTCTCCCCGGAACCGGACCTGAGCTCTGCACAACGGGCGTTCTTGCGGACATCGGCCCGACGCACCTGGCGCTTCTTCGCGTCGTTCGTCGGGCCACAGGACAATTGGCTGCCGCCCGATAACTTTCAGGAATATCCGACACCGACTCTTGCCTCGCGTACCTCGCCGACCAACATCGGTATGGCGCTACTGGCGAATCAGGCGGCGTATGATTTCGGCTACATTTGCGCCGGAGAATTTCTGCAGCGTACCGAGAATACGCTGGTGGCGATGGAAAAGCTGGAGCGCTACCGCGGCCATTTTTACAACTGGTACGACACGCACACACTGCAACCGCTACACCCGCAATACGTCTCTTCGGTGGACAGCGGCAATCTGGCGGGTAGCCTGCTCACCCTCCAGGCGGGACTGCTTGAGTTGAAAGATCAGTCGGTACTGCCCGCCAACATGTTCCAGGGACTGCAAGACACCTTGCAGGTGCTGGCTGAACATGTGCCAGCATTACCCGCCCCGGATCTTGCGCACAAGATCAAGCTGTTGCAAACCACACTAGATATACTCGCACCACCTGTCGCGACAGCAAACGCGCAGCCACAGACCCTGACTGATGCGGATCACTTGCTGGAAGAGATGCACCGTATTGGCGGGAGCCTGGTTGCATGGCTGCCTGCTGACATTGATATCGATGGCGAACTCTATTACTGGGCGCAGGCCTTTGATCAGCAATCCGGTGCGCTGCGTGATGAGCTTCGCTTACTGGTGCCCGAGCTACAGCATTTCAGCAACATTCCGACACTGGCTGAATTGGCCAGAGCAGGTGCCAATGGTACTGCTATGGCAACAGCAGGATCGCGTTATAAAGCGGCGGTGGAGAGACTCAGAACTATCGACGATTTGATCGATCGCGGCCGCGAACTGGCGCAGATGGATTTTGAATTTCTCTATGATACGTCGTGCAGTTTGCTGGCTATCGGTTACGACGTCGGCGAACGCCGCCGCGATCCGACCTGCTACGACCTGCTGGCATCCGAAGCGCGCCTGGCCAGTTTTCTGCTCATCGCGCAGGGACAGGTACCGCAGAAGCACTGGTTTGCACTCGGCCGTCTGCTCACCAGTCACGGTGGCGACATCAGCCTGATCTCGTGGAGCGGTTCGATGTTCGAGTACCTCATGCCACAGTTGGTCATGCCCAGTTTCGACAACACCTTACTGGATCAGACCTGCAAAGCCGCCGTCTCGCGCCAGATCGAATATGGTCAACAACGTGCCGTGCCCTGGGGCATTTCCGAGTCCTGTTATAACGCCACCGATATGCACCAGGTCTACCAGTACCGGGCCTTCGGTGTGCCCGGGCTGGGTTTCAAACGCGGCCTGGGAGACGACCTGGTGATTGCGCCTTACGCCAGCGCGCTGGCGCTGATGGTGACGCCGTTAGAGGCCTGCCGCAATTTGCAGCGGCTTGCTGCGGAGGGATTCCTCGGTGCCTATGGCTTCTATGAGGCGATCGATTACACCCCATCGCGCGTGCCGCGGGGTAAAAATCACGCCGTCGTGCGCAGCTTCATGGCACATCATCAAGGCATGAGCCTGTTGTCTCTGGAGCATGTATTGCTCGATCGGCCGATGCAGCGACGTTTCATGTCCGACCCCTTTGCCCAGGCGACACAATTGTTGCTACAGGAGCGGGTACCGAAGAAAGGCGCCACCTTGCACCCGCACGCGGCCGAAGTCAGTGCCGCGGCGCGTCCACCCGCCGAGGATGCTGGCGCGATCATGCGCGTGTTTACCGACCCGAACACACCGATACCGGAAGTTCACCTGTTATCCAATGGCCGCTACCACGTCATGGCGACCCATGCTGGTGGCGGTTACAGCCGCTGGCTTGACCTGGCCGTCAGTCGTTGGCGCGAGGACGTCACATGTGATAGTTGGGGTTCTTTCATTTACCTGCGGGATTGCGACACAGGACGCTATTGGTCGAATACCTATCATCCGACACGGAGCGAGGCCGATCACTATGAGGCGATCTTCGTCCAGGCGCGCGCTGAATACCGGCGCCGTGATGAGGCCATCGAAACGCACACCGAGATCAGCGTGTCACCGGAAGACGATGTCGAGATTCGCCGCCTCACCCTGACCAACCAGTCGGCGGATACCCGTCGTATCGAAGTGACCAGTTATATGGAGGTGGTGTTAGCGCCCTTGACTGCCGACCTGGCGCATCGTGCCTTCAGCAACCTGTTCGTACAAACTGAAATCCTGCCTGAACAGAAGGCGATCCTCTGTACTCGCCGACCGCGTACACCGGGAGAACAGGTGCCGTGGATGTTTCACCTGTTGGCAGCGCCTGATGCGTTGATCGACTCGCCGTCTTATGAGACTGACCGGGCAAAATTCATCGGTCGGGGTCGCACCGCGGCTAACCCGGTCGCGCTGCACAGCAGTGACAACGACTCCCCATTATCGGAGCAGTCGGCAGGGCAGTCGGCGATTCACTTGTCTAACACGGAGGGCCCGGTACTCGATCCCATCGCGGCGATCCGCAGCACCATCACCCTGGCAGGCGATAAATCCGCGAGCGTGCAAATCATCACCGGTGTGGTAGAAACGCGCGAGGCGGCATTGGCGCTGATTGAAAAATATTGCGACCGCCACTTCGTTGAACGTGCCTTCGAAATGGCATGGTTCCAGAGCCAGGAGGTGCTGCGCCATCTTAACGCCAGCGAAGCCGATGCCCAGGTCTTTGGTCGCCTGGCGACCTCGATTATTTATAGCAATGGCCTGCGCCGCGCCGCGCCCAGCGTTATTGCGCGCAACCAGTTGGGTCAGTCCGGGTTGTGGCGTTTTGCCATCTCGGGCGATCTGCCTGTTATGCTGTTACGCATCGGTGATCGGGGCCGCATTGAGCTGGCAAAACAAGTGTTGCACGCCCATGCCTATTGGCGCATGAAAGGGTTGATTACCGATCTGCTGATCATTAACGAGGATTTCTCAGGTTACCGGGCAGTACTGCAAGATCAGATCATGGGGATGATCAACAGCGGTCCCGAGGCGCACATGGTCGACAAACCGGGCGGGGTCTTTCTACGCCGTTCCGAAGAACTGTCCGAGGAGGACCGGGTTCTGTTCCAGACGGTTGCCCGAGTCGTGCTGACCGATACTGCCGAGACCCTGGCGGAACAAGTGCAACGCCGCATTCCGGTAGAACGTATGCCGAAGCATCTGCTGCCAGTGGAAGGTGCAGGAGTGCCTGAAACGCTGCACGCGCTGACCACGCGTGAACGTATTTTCTGTAATGGCCTGGGTGGCTTCACACCCGATGGGCATGAATACGTCGTCACGCTCGAGCCGGGGCAGACGACACCGGCACCGTGGGTCAATGTCATTGCCAGCCCGCATATTGGCACCGTCGTCAGCGAAAGCGGCAGCGCCTATACCTGGGTGGAAAACGCCCACGAGTTCCGGCTCACCCCCTGGCACAATGACCCGCTCAGCGACAGCAGCGGTGAAGCCCTCTACATCCGTGACGAACAGACGGGGGAATTCTGGTCGCCAACACCGTTGCCTGCCTGCGGCCAATCCGGCTATGTCTGCCGACACGGTTTTGGCTACAGTGTGTTTGAGCATTTTCAAGCCGGCATCTCCTCGGAGATGTATACCTACGTCGCCATGGACGCGCCGGTGAAATTTGTGGTGGTCAAGCTGCGTAACCATTCCGGGCGTTCACGTCGTTTGTCGCTGACCGGTTATTGGGAACTGGTGCTTGGTGAGTGGCGTCACGCGAATCTGATGCACATCGTGACCGAAACCGATCCACACAGCGGTGCCCTGTTTGCCCGCAATGCCTACGGTAGTGCATGCGCCAATCGGGTTGTCTTTGCCCATGTCAGTAATAAACACCCTGGCGATCCGGCAGGTTCGGTGACCGGCAACCGTACTGAGTTCATTGGCCGGAACGGTTCACTCGTTAATCCGGCGGCGATGCGCCGCACGCGTCTGTCAGGCAAGACCGGTGCAGGGCTGGACCCGTGTGCCGCGATACAATCCCAGATTGAACTGGCCCACGGCCAGGAACGCGAAATCGTCTTCATCTTTGGCGCAGCCGGCAACAGCGACGAGGCGCAGAAGTTTGTGCAGCGTTTCGCTGGACCGGCTGGCGCACGACAGGCATTGGACGGCGTGTGGGAATACTGGAATCACACCCTGGGTGCGGTGAATGTCGTAACCCCCGACCCGGCCTTGAACGTACTAGCCAACGGTTGGCTGGTCTATCAGACACTTTCCTGCAGACTCTGGGGTCGTAGTGGTTATTATCAGTCCGGAGGTGCCTACGGTTTCCGCGATCAATTGCAGGACACCATGGCGCTGATTCATACCACGCCATGGCTGGCCCGCGAACAGTTACTGCGTTGTGCAGAACACCAGTTCCTGAAGGGGGATGTACAACACTGGTGGCATCCACCTAACGGCCAGGGCGTACGCACGCATTTTTCCGATGACTATCTCTGGCTGCCTTATGCCACCTCTCGTTATGTACTGGCGACCGGTGATACCGGTGTGCTTGACGAGCAATTGTATTTTCTGGAGGGCCGCGAGCTGAACCCGGAAGAGGAGGCTTACTACGACCAGCCGCAACGTTCGGCTGAAGTGGCAAGCCTGTATGAGCATTGCGTGCGCGCCATCAAACATGGTTTACGCTTTGGCGAACATGGATTACCGCTGATGGGCTGTGGTGACTGGAATGATGGTATGAATCTCGTCGGTCGTGATGGCAAGGGCGAGAGCGTTTGGCTGGCGTGGTTTTTATACCAGAACCTGCAGCAGTTTGCCGACCTGGCGCGTGCCCGGCACGACATTGACCTTGTCGAACTCTGCACTGAGCAGGCGGCGTTACTGCTTAACAATATTGAGGCCAATGCCTGGGACGGCGACTGGTATCGGCGCGCCTACTTTGATGATGGTACGCCGCTGGGTTCGGCCGACAATGAGGAATGCCAGATTGATGCTATCAGTCAGAGTTGGGCGGTGATTTCAGGTGCCGGCGATCCCGAGCGCGCTCGTCGGGCGATGGCTGCCGTCGACGAACACCTGGTGCGACGCGATGCACAACTTATCCAGCTACTCGATCCGCCGTTTGATAAGTCAAATCTTGAACCCGGTTATATCAAAGGCTACGTGCCCGGCGTGCGCGAGAACGGCGGTCAATATACCCATGCCGCGATCTGGGCCAGCATGGCGCTTGCCATGCTGGGTGACACGGAACGGGCGTGGGAGATGTTCGCTATGCTCAATCCGATTCACCACGGCAGTGAGCCGGAACAGATCGAACGCTACAAGGTCGAACCCTATGTCATGTGTGCAGATATTTACGGCGCAGCCCCGCACACTGGCCGTGGCGGTTGGACCTGGTACACCGGTGCGGCGGGCTGGATGTACCGATTGACCGTGGAAACGCTATTGGGCCTGCAACTTGAAGTGGATCATCTGCGTATTGCACCGCGCATCCCGGACACCTGGGAGTCGTACAAAGTCCACTACCGCTATCGCGAGACGGTTTACCACATCACGGTCAGGCGCGTCGGTGAAAGCCCGGAGCATGTGAGCCGCGTGACGCTGGATAGTACCGAGCTGAATGGCGTCGGCGTGGATGGTACAGGGCGACCGCAAGCTGCGATCCCGCTTATGGACGACCGCAGGGAGCACTATGTGGAGGTGGAATTGAGCTGAACGAATTTCTGGTCCTGATTGATTTGCTTTCCAGATGCTTTTAAGGAGGCCGGGTTTGCTTCGCGACTTGTTACGCTGGCGAAAGCTTTCGATGTTCGAGTATATACAAACCAGGACCGCTTCTGACTGCGTCGCGTCGAACGTGTAGTGCGTCAAGGCGCAAGACGTTGGGTAAACCAGCGCGACTCGTCATCCCGGCGATATATGAACCGGTCGTGCAGGCGACTCTCCCTTGCCTGCCAGAACTCGACTGTCTCCGGTGTAACGCGATAACCGCCCCAGAACGTTGGTAACGGAACTTCGCCATCCATAAATTTGTGTTTCATCTCGTCGAACATGGCATCCAGAATCGCACGCGATTTGATCACTTGACTTTGTTGCGACGTCCAGGCGCCGATCTGACTGCCACGCGAACGGGTCGCGAAATACTTCATGGATTCTGCCGTGGATATCTTCGCGGCGGTGCCGGTCACCTTCACCTGCCGCCCGAGCGCCTGCCAGGGAAATAACAGGCTGACTTTATTATTGCTGGCGATCTGTTCGGCTTTACGGCTGGAGTAGTTGGTGAAAAAGACGAAACCTTTTTCGTCAAACAGCTTCAATAACACCAGGCGCTGCCAGGGTTGACCCTGGGCGTCCACGGTGGCAAGTGACATCGCACCCGGTTCGGGAAGATCCGTCTCCAGCGTCTGTGCATACCATTGTTCGAACTGGCTGATCGGATCGGCGTGCAGGTCGCGGCTGATCAGCTTTTTGGCCATGAGTTCCTGACGCAAGGTCTCGGTTTTCATTTGCAGTACAAAGCCTCGGGGGGTGTTTTTGAATGGTTAAGGATACCAGTTCTGGTGTTGATTGAGGCTTTGTGGGTGACTGGACGAGATTGCCGCGCTTCGCTCGCAATGACGGGGACGATGACGGGGACGATGACGGGGCGGGTGGACGAATGGTTGTCATTGCGAGGATGCCTTGATCCGAAGGGTAAGGTGCCCGTAATCAACCCCGAAGGGGTTCTATGGGCAAAGTGACGCGGCAATCCCGCGCTACAGAACCCTGTCCAGAAACAAAACCATTTGATCAGCGTGTTCTTCTATCAATTCGACGGATTCGTGATCTGCGCCTTCAATGAAAAGCAGCTCAATTGCCCGGTCTTTGCAATTGTCCTTGATCGTTGTGGCATCGCGCATCGGCACGGTTTTATCCGCGGTGCCATGTATCAACAGTACCGGGCAGCTGATGCGACAGGCGGTGTTCATCGGCGCAATCGTTTCATAGCGGTGTCCGATGACCCATTCGATGTAGCGTAATATTCCTCGTATGAGCGGGTTCGGAAGTCTGAGTCGTGTGAGGTAACGGCGCATCATCCATTCAGGATGGGCAAAGGCGGCGATGCTGATGACGGCGGCGATGTCCTGGCGCCGGGATGCGGCGAGCAGTACGGCGCCGCCACCGACAGAGTGTCCGAGCAATACGATGCGGCCTTCCTGCTGTGCCTTGACCCAGTCGATTGCTTCGTCAACATCTTCTGCAAAGCGAGGCAGCGATGAAAAGCTGGCTGAATCGCTGCGGCCATGATTGCGGGCATCGAGCAATAACAGGTTCATACCAGCGCGGAACAATGGCAGGGCGAGCGGCAGTACCATTTCTGCGTTGCCGCCCCACCCATGCATAAGAACAATCACAGGCGAGGATGGTGCTGCCGGCAGCCACCAGGCAAACAGGTTGTTACCCGAACGCGTCTGTATCCAGACTTCGCGATACGGCAGGCCGAAATCGGCCGGGCTGCCTTTCTCAACGCGCCTCGGGGCGCGGAACCCGATGTGTATCAACAGAATCGTTACAGCGAATACTGTCGCTACTGACAGAACTGCAACGTTGATACTATCCATAGGGTTCAGCGGTCAGGTTTGAACCCCCAGGTGACGCTGCCCCCGAGGCAAGGCAGTGTTTCAGCGACGCTTCATCATTTCTCCAGCTTGCTGCTGATGTTCCATCATCTGTTCCATCATCATCTGCATCATGTCCATGCGCTGCTGCATTTTATCCAGCCGCTTTTGAACCATGTCGGATGACATGCCTGTTTTGTCGACGGATCCAGCTTGGCCCGGCATGCTGCTGTCATCGCTCTTTCCCATCATGGCGCCATAACTGCCTTTACCCATCATGGCGCCATCGCCATCTTTGCCCATCATGCTTCCGTCCATCTGTTGCATCATCTGCTGACGGCCGCCCGTCATTTCGTTCATTTGCCCCATGGTTTCCTGCATTTGCTCCATGTGCTGCTGCATGAATTTCATGCGGTTCTGCGGGGAATCGGCCTTGCGCGCCTGTTCCAGGGTGCGATCCATGTTCTGCATGCGTTCCTGCATGTTCATGCCGCCATGCTGTGCGGCCATAGCCGCTGGACTCATCAGGAATGCGCTGAGTACTGTTGCCGTTAAAAAGGTTTTCATAACGTATCCTCCATGGATTGAGTGGTGCTGAAAAGATTTAATCGCTTCAGGATGTGGTCTGTCCTGACGTGCGGCCCAACAGTTTAGCATTGATGGCGACGATCACAGTGCTCAGCGACATCAGCGCCGCGCCGACGGCCGGGTTCAGGACAATGCCCACACCGATAGCCACGCCGGCAGCCAGCGGGATCGCAACCGCGTTGTACCCGGTCGCCCACAGAAGATTCTGGATCATTTTTCTATAGGTCGCACGCGATAGCGCCATAATGTCAGCGACATTGCGCGGGTCCGATCGCACCAGCACGATATCAGCAGACTGCACGGCCACTTCGGTGCCCGCGCCAATGGCGATGCCGAGATCCGCTTCCACCAGTGCGGGCGCGTCGTTGACGCCATCACCGACCATGGCGACTTTCAATCCCCGCGCTTTGACCTCGCGAATTTTTTCAGCTTTCTGTTCGGGCAGGACTTCTGCAAAGTAATCATCCAGCCCGAGTTCACGGGCGACGGCTGCGGCCACCGCGGTGTTATCACCGGTGAGCATCATGCACTGGACGCCCATCGACTTGAGTCGATCGATGGCGTCGCGCGATTCCTTCCGCACGATATCCGCCAGCGCAACCGCGCCGATCGGGCGCTTGTCCTCGAGCACGAATACCACGGTTTTTCCTTGCTCCATAAGCTGTTCGGTTGCCTGGCCGTCCACATCGATATGCTCGCTGCGCAGATAGCCGGGACTGACGACATGCACCATAACGCCGTCGACACGTGCCTGGGCTCCCTGACCCGGCAGGTTATCGAAATCCGTCACCTTGCCGATCTGGATGCCGCGTTCTTCAGCCGATTGCAGGATCCCGGCAGCGATAGGGTGCGATGACTGGCTCTCCAGCCCGGCAGCCAGTTTCAGCACGTCCTCCTCGCTGCGATCGCCGAAGGTGACGACGTCGCTGACGCCGAAGCGGCCCTCGGTCAGGGTCCCGGTTTTATCGAACACGATTGCCTGCAGGTCGCGGGCGCGCTCGAACGCTGCACGGTCGCGGATCAGCAGTCCGCTAGCGGCGGCGAGACTGGTGCTCACGGCCACCACCAGGGGAACAGCCAGGCCCAGAGCGTGCGGACAGGTGATGACCATGACCGTAACCATGCGTTCCAGCGCGAAGTTGAAGGTCTGGTTCAGCAACAGCCATGTGACCAGCGTAATGCCGCCGGCTGAAAGCGCGATATAGGTCAACCAGCCGGCGGCGCGGTCGGCCAGATTCTGGGTGCGGGAGCGCGAGGCCTGCGCCTGGCGCACGACCTCGATGACCTGTGAAAGATAGGTCTCGTCGCCGGTCTTGCGGATTTCCAGTTGTATGGCGCCCTCACCGTTGACCGAGCCACCGATGGCCTCATCGCCTTCCTTTCGCTCCACCGGCTGTGACTCGCCGGTGAGCATCGATTCATTGAGGCTGGTCCGGCCGCTGACGATCACGCCGTCGGTGGGCACTTTCTCTCCGGGCTTCACCAGCACCCGGTCCCCCGGTTGCAGTTCCGTGACCGGCACATCTTCGCTGCTATCGTCGTCACGCAAACGATGGGCTTCGGTAGGCATGAGCCTGGCCAGGCTCTCCAGCGCGCCCGAAGCGCCCATGATGGACCTCATTTCTATCCAGTGACCGAGCAGCATCACGTCGATCAGCGTCGCCAGTTCCCAGAAGAACACGGTGCCGGGAAGCCCGAGCGCGACTGCCGCCGAATAGAAATAGGCAACCGTGATCGCCAGCGCGATCAGGGTCATCATGCCCGGCTGACGTTCCCCGAGTTCCGAAAGCAGGCCGCTGAGAAAAGGCCAGCCGCCGTAGAAATAAACGACCGAGGAAAGCGCCAGCAGCAGGTACGTATCGCCCCTGAACGCCAGCGCTTGCTCCAGCCCGAGGAATGACTGGATCATCGGTGACAATGTCAGAATCGGCACCGTGAGAATCAGCGATACCCAGAAACGCTTGCGGAAGTCCGCAATCATTACTTCATGATCATGACCCGGTCCGTCGTTCTGATGATCCGAATGGCTGCTATGTGTGGTCATTATTGAGATATCCACGTCGTTGCGAGCATGCATTTGGAGATTGCCGCGTCGCTCCGCTCCTCGCAATGACGGCTGTCGTCATTGCGAGCGAAGCGTGGCAATCTCATTCGGGCACAATCAAGCGCTTAGGGATTGCCGCGTCGCTGCGCTCCTCGCAATGACGAATTGATCAGAGATTCCCTGAAATGCATGCCGGACTTCCTGCATCAGCTCGGCGGTTGCTGCGGCTCGCGGTCAAGAACCCACTGCACCATTTGGCGCACCTGGTCTTCCGGCAAGTGGCTGTTGGGTGGCATCGGAACGCCCCCGGTTACGTCAGTCCATTTGCCGGAGCTGCCGTTTCTGACGCTGGCCACCAGCGTCTCAACGGCATTCGCGTCATCCTGATAGCGATGCGCCACCCAGGTATAAGCCGGGCCCACTTTCTTCTGGTTGACATCGTGACAGGCAAAGCAGCCGGAATTGTTCAGCATCGTCTCGATATCAGTGTCACCTGCCGCTGCGTTCTGGGTCGCCGTGTCTTCTCCGGACTGCATTTGCGTCTCCGGTGGCGATTGCGTCAGATCACCCTGGTTCTGCGGACTGGTTGGCTCCTTCGTCATCGGCGGTGCCGGTTCGATGTCGCGGGTGGTGGGCGTTTCCGGTGTTTCAGACGGAGTAACCGTTGTTGTTTCATCGCCCCTGTCACAGCCGCCGAGCAGGAAGAGACTGCCGGCGAGCAGGAGGCCCGCGGTGCTGGCGTGAGTAGATTTGATCATGGTCTGTCCTTGTCCGTTCGTAATTGGTGGATATATAGATATAGCAGCGGAACCCTGCACGCGCGAACCGCCGGCTTGACGCTCTCCCGACTGACGGGTTAACTTGCGTCCCGGTACTCCACCTGCCAATTCGACCGAACGACTAAACATGACTGCGGATTTCCCCAGAACTGTCGCCCGTAACAAAACCATCAGCGCCCTGCTGATACTGGCGTTTCTGTCGATGACGCTGTTTCCGCAGCACTACCATATGCACCATGCCGCTGACTTCAGCGGCCATGACCCGCATTCCCGCGCCCATGTCGTGGATATTCATGCGCACGCCGGCGCCAATGACATCAGTCATCACAGTGATGGCCATATCATCGAGTCCGGCGCTGATATGCCACTTAAAATGCAAGGATTTCAGCTGCCCTGGTACGCGGTTCTGGTGTTGTTCACGCTGCTTCTGCCAGTTTTTTCGCGAGTTAATGGTCGGAAACCGCTCGACGAGTCCCGGCGACTTCTCCGTTTCAACCGCCATAGTATCCCGCCACTCCGCGCACCTCCGCGCATCTAAAGCTCTACCTCCGCCCTTTTATTGATCTGCCAATGAGGCCGCCTGTCGGCCCGGGAATACCACTATGTACTCCATGATTCGGGTTTGTGTCCTTGCCTGTCTGCTGCCGGCCGCCGTCGCATTCGCGGCGGTGCCGGAGGCATCGCTTTCTTTGCGCCAGGCGGTTGCGCGGGTACTCGAAAGCAATCCGCAATTGCAGGCTGCGGAGTTCGAGGTCCGCGCGGCGAGCGAGCGGGTTCGTCAGGCAAGCCAGTCCACGCCTTATGAACTGGGAATAGAACTGGAGAATCTCGGCGGTACCGGTGCGCTCAGCGGTGCGCGCAGTCTGGAAACTACGCTGAGCCTTGGACGGGTGCTGGAGCTCGGGGATAAGTCAGAGGGGCGCGGCGAGGTGGCTGAGCTCGAAGCCGGACTGTTGCATCACGACCAGGATGCGCAGCGCCTCGATGTGCTGGCCGAAACCGCACGTCGATTCCTGGCACTGGCGCGTGTGCAGGCGGAACGTGAACTGGCAGTGCAGCGCGTGGAGCTGTTGCAGCGCACCTTGCAGGCGGTGGAGCAGCGTCAACGTGTCGGCAAGGCGCCGCCCGCCGAACGCAGACGGGTGCAGATCGAACTGGCGCGTGCGGAACTGGCGCTGGAGGAGACTGCTCATCTGCTAAAGGTCGGCCGCCGCCAGCTGGCTGGATTATGGGGTGCTTTCGAGCCGGATTTTTCCCGCGTTCAGGCGGATCTTTTCGGTCTGGAGGCGGAGCCTGATTTCGCAGTGCTCGATCGAATGATCGAACGTAATCCCGCCATTGCGCGTCTTGCCACCAGCGCGCGGCTCGGCGACGCGCGCCTGTTGCTGGCGCGCACGCGTTCGCGGCCCGACCTGGACCTGCGTGCCGGCGTGCAGCATTTTAATGCAGAGGATGACGTCGGCCTGATGCTGTCGCTGCGGATGCCGCTCGGCACCGGCAGCCGGTCCCGCGCCTGGGTAAATGAAGCCGAAGCACTCGCTGCGCGTGAACCGCTGCTGGCGCAGGAGCAGCGCCTGGCATTGCGCACCACGCTGTTCGCATTGCATCAGGAACTGCTGCACGCACGCGACCGCTTCGACACCTATCGGGAACGCGTCATTCCCGCCGCCGACCGGACGCTCGATGATTACAGTCGCGGCTATGCCGCCGGTCGTTACTCGCTGCTGGAACTGGGCGAGGTCCGCAACACCCTGCTGGAGGCGCGCATGGAATTGCTGTCTGCCGCCACCGAACATCATGCCGCGCGTATCGAGATCGATCGCCTTATCGGCATTGCACCCCTGAATGGAGCCAACCCATGACCCGTAATTTTTTCCTGAGTATGGTCGCCGCCGGCGCGATTCTGAGTGGCTGGCCAGGCATGGACAGTCACGCTGCCGGTGATGATGCGCACGCACCTGGCGCAGCCGCGGCCGCCGATGAAATTCCGGAAGGTCCGCACGGAGGCAAGCTGTTTGAAGAAGAGGATTTTGCCATCGAACTGGTGCTGTATGAGGCCGGTGTGCCTCCCGAGTTTCATGCGTATGCCTCGGAGCAGGGCGAACTGCTGGCG
>JAGXGS010000053.1 GCA_024636585.1 Thiogranum sp.
AAGGGTACCGGCAAGGTCTATGTAGCCAGCCATCAATCGCCAAAATTATGGGTGATCGACCAGGCGACCCTGGAAGTACTTAATGAAATCGACCTTCCGGCGGTGGGGCACCACATGGAGGTTGTCTATTGAAGTATCCGCGCCGGAACGGCAGCCAGGACTGATGGGGACGCCGGGTGTGGCTGACCTGTCGCTGGCAGCCAGCCTCGGCAAGCCGCAGATCCGGCACATGCAGGAGAGCAATCCGGGGCTGATCGACAACGTCGGCTGACGATCGAGTTTCATGCGCGGCGGAATACTCCCGCCAATCACGGAATAGTTGTCATTACGGGTACCTCACCCTTTGGGTCGGGGCATCGCAATGACGGGTTTTTAATCGGTTTATCGGAAATGCCCCGTGGTTGACAGCGTTACGCTTCCCTGTAGAATCCGGCTTTCAAAGATTCAGGCGCGTAGCTCAGTTGGTTAGAGCACCACCTTGACATAACTTTCCTGCCTTTGAAAATATTCCATAATCTACTGAAAATTAAAATAAATACCATATAAACCCGGTTGACGCCTGACAAAACCGTACTCAAGGACCGCAAAAAATGAGCGATTATTTGACTCATGGCGGAATGACAATCCGAGTACAACCCTGACAGGTGGGCAACATTGGCAGGCAACGGTCACAAACAACCGCGTAACAAACGTCAACTGCGTAGCCGCGTGGACCAGCGACCGCGCTTGCTCAAGACCCTGCCGAAATACCCCGATACGATCCCCCTGTTGGAGGCTGCCGAGCGCTTCGTTGCATCCGCGGACAAAGCAGATCGGTTCAAGTTCATCAGAATGCCCTCGTGTCCACTACGGGTGCCGGCGCCGGTCCGCTTTGTTTCGACCGGCGCTGGCGCCTCCAATCAAGTGCCAAACGCCTCACGCAGATACTTAAGCACGTTTCTCAGGTCGCCCTCGCTCAGCGCGGGATTGCCGCCTTTGGCCGGCATGGCCATGGGAGAGCCAGGGCTCTGAAATCCGTTCGCCATATTGCGCAGCAAATGAGCATCCGGTTTTGTCAAACGGCCACCTTCGTCGGTGAAATCCGGCACGCCAGGCAGAGCACCTTTGCCATCCGCGCCATGGCAGGCGATGCATGTCTGGTTGTAGATCGCCTGACCGGAAAGGCCGCTATCGGCGACGCTCCCGGCAGATGTCCTGACGATGTTGGCAGGAATTGGACGGTTATTGGAGGACTGCAGAAACGTCAGAATATCGCGCATCTCCTGCCCGGTAAGTCCAGCTCTTACCCGCATATGGAACACCGTGGTGATCCATTGATCATCGCGCAGGTCGTTGGCGCCACGAAGGTTATGGCAGCGGCCACAGTTTTCAGCCCACGCCTTGGACCCTCGTGCAAAGTCACCCGGCGCCGGGTAGTCTGCAGCTAGTCCGGTTTTCGGTAACAGCGCGATGATCAAGCTCAGTGATCCTGCCGCCGCGAGGCTCTTCAGGATTGCTTTATGTGTTGATTGCATGTCGGTAACCTCCTAAAAGCCGTAGGCCAGCTGGCCGAAGAAACGGTTGTCATCGCTGGTGCTGCCTTGTTGCCCATCGTTGAGTTCGTAAGACAGTTTGCCGATGAAGTTATTGGAGAACAGATAATTGACGCCTATGGCCCACTGGTCCTGGTCGGCGCTGTCGTGAGGTGAGTCAAATTCCGCGTAACGTACGACACCCTCCCACCGGGTCGGCCGCAACTTGTATGCTGCCTGCAGGTACCAGGATTCCCATTCGGCTCCTTCAGCAACGACGCTGCCCGATTCATCGTCCACCTTGGATTTGACATACTCACCGCGGGTGTCCAGGTTGCGCCATTGGAGGGCGAAGTCCGCACCGTAGACATCGTAGTCGCGATCCGGTTCGCTACCGATACCGCCTTCGGCGTCTTCTGCGGTGCCGCCGAGGAAGCCGGCGTCGATACTGACGGCTTCGAGTTCGGTGATGGTGGCTTTGCCGGTGGCGCCGGACAGACCGATTTCCAGTCCCGGAACAGGAATGATACCAATGCGACCGCCAAACACTTTTTCGCCATCCCCGTCGCTGGAGAATGCCTCGGCGTCAATGCCATCCAGCTCGTACTCGAACTCGGTCTCACCCGCTGCGCCTTCCGCTTCCGCTTTCAACTCCGGCCCGTTACCCACATACAGGGCGTAGTTGGTGCGGATGCTACCCAGCGGGAAACCGCCGCGAAGCTGGATGCCAAGCTCGGAGACGGGCGCGGCACCATCATGGCCGAATCCCGGTGGTGCGGACGGCAGCTTGTTGATCCAGGAAGGGTGCAGATTCTGGCGAAACTGCCCAACCGGGCTGAGGAACTTGCCTGCCAGGACAGTGACATAGTCATTGAAGAAATAATCGAGCGTAAGGTATTCGAGAGCGACGTCCGTCTCGGTGTCATTCTGCGTAATTTCCAGTTCCGACTCGAGCATCACCAGGTCGCGGTACTGAAAGTGGAAGATGGGTGAGAAGCTGCCCACCGCGAAACTGCCATCTTCGCCTTCCGGTTCCACGTAGCCGACGTCCGCGTAACCGGCCATGTGTATCAGCGTATTGGGATCCCGCCACTCCGATGCCTCGGCGACTTCCTGCTGGAGTTGCTGTACATCCTGCTTGCTTGCTGCGGCTTCCTCCTGTTCCTTGAGCTGTTTCTGGACCTGCTCGAGCTGTTGTTGCAGCGATTCAACGGTTTCCCTCAGTGCGTCGATATCACCCGCCGCGATTGAAGGAACAGGCATCAAGGCTGCAATCACCGCGAGCACTGTCGGCCTGAGAAAAAAGTGTTGTTCGTTCATGATTGGTTCTCCCATACATGCTTCAGTAGATCCGACCCGGTAACAGGTCCAGATACACTGACCGCTTGGCTTGACTGGCAAGACTGCCGGACGGCAACAGGGGATCTGTGTGCCGAATGCGGTTACCAGTCTTCTCTAAAAGCTAAATGGTGAATGTCGGGCGCAGGGCCCTTGTGGGTCTTACTGTTGGGGCGGACGGAGCAGGGGAGAAGTGACACGACCGGTTTGCTGGTCTGATACTTGTGTCTGGAATGCGAATTGAGAGTCACTCAGTGCAAGCTGTGTAAAGGCGGGGAGGAAGAACGTTATATGGAAAAAATCACATGCTCCGCCACATTTGCAGTTAACCCAGTCTTTATCACAGCAGTCTTCTGATGACGCGGCATCAACGTTACTTTCGATCTGGCTGTGATGACATGATGCTTTTACCTCGATAACCGATTGGTCAAGGTGACAAACATGGCCAGGTATTGAAAACGCGCCTTGAAGCGGTGCGAACACGAGCGCGACGATGAGGAGCCATCGTAATGCGGTGCTGTCGGTGTGTTTGGACCGGTTCACGGGATGTTTCTTGCGTCTCTGCCGTTTGATAATCAACTATAGTAAGAATTTGAGTTAAATCCACCGTCTTCTGCATTGAGCTGGATCAAAATTTGCCCTATTAACGAATAGCCTCAGTGGGGCTTTCCTGGGGCCAAACACCCGAGTGGTTGACATGAATTGGCGCCGGGAAAGGTGTGAGTTACACACAGGATGACCCAAGCAAAGCACTACCGTACCTTCCTGGCGGCGGAGACCTATGTTTGTCGGCCCCGCCAGAGCAGAAACGCGGCGGGTATAACCAGCAGTGTCAGCACCGTAGCGCTGACCATGCCTCCCACCATGGGCGCCGCAATGCGGCGCATGACTTCGGAACCGGTGCCGCCGCCCAGCATGATGGGCAGCAGGCCGGCGATGATGGCCGCTACCGTCGAACAGTTAAGATGACCACACTGCCGGCTAGGTTTTTGTCGTTCCCGTGATAGCAGTCCTAACCTAAGGAGTAGGCACCATGAACACAGAGAAAAGAATCGTGCTCATCACCGGCGCCAGCGGCCGTATCGGCTCGGCGGTGATGCGGCGGCTGAGCCGGCGTTTCAGTGACGTGGTCGGCTTCGACCGCAAAGCGCCGAGTCCGCCGCCGCCGGGTTGCACCCATATCCCGGTGGACATTACTTCCGATGACAGCCTGCAAGACGGGCTGCGTGTCCTGCGGGAGCACCACGGGACGCAGGTCGCGTCGGTGGTGCACCTGGCCGCCTACTACGATTTTCTCGGCAAGCCGAGCCCCAAATATGACGCGATCACCGTCGAGGGCACGCGCCGCCTGCTGCGCGGGCTGCGCGCGGGCGGGTTCGGGGTCGAGCAGTTCCTCTTCTCCAGCACCATGCTCGTGCACAAGCCTGGCGAGCCGGGGGAGTTCATCACCGAGGATTGGCCGTTGGAACCAACCTGGGCCTACCCGGAGTCGAAGGTGCGCACCGAGCAAGTGATTCACGCCGAGCGTGGCGAGATTCCTGCAGTGATCCTGCGCTTTGCCGGCGTCTACGACGACATCTGCCACTCGCCGCCGCTCGCGCACCAGATCCAGCGCCTCTACGAGGGTCAGCTCGCCGCCCATCTCTACTCCGGCGAGACCTCGCACGGCCAGGCCTACCTCCACCTGGACGACGCGGTCGATGCCATCGAGCGCGCCGTGGAGCGGCGCGTGCAGCTGCCGCCCGAGACCGCGATCCTGATCGGCGAGCCGGAGACGCTGAGCTATGATGAGCTGCAGCACAGCTTCATGCGCCTGCTGCACAAGAAGTCCACGGAGACGCAAAACGTCCCCGGGCTGATCGCCAAGGCGGGTGCCTGGGCGCAGGGCCTGCTCCCCGGAGAGCAGTTCATCAAGCCGTGGATGATCGACCGGGCCAACGACCACTACGCCCTCGACATCACCCGCGCCCGCACGCTGCTCGACTGGCAGCCGCAGCGCTCGTTGCGCGAGACGCTGCCTAAGATGGTCGCGGCGCTGGAAGCCGATCCCATCGGCTGGTATAGAGAACACGGCCTGGAGCCGCCCGCGTCGCTGGAGGAAAAGAAGGAAAAGGCGGCTGCGCCCGAGGCCCCCGAACCGTCCACTGAGGCATCCCGTGCAGAACACGGCGGGGCGGGGCATGAACACGCGCACGACGGGGAGGCGCCTGCCGAAGGGGCTGCCGCGCCGGGCTGCACAATGCACGCCTGCCCCATGCACCCGGAGGTCTGCCAGTCCTCGCCCGGCAACTGTCCGCGCTGCGGCACGACCCTGGAAGCGGCGGAAACCGCCGGGCCGGCGCAGGCGGTCGAGTACACCTGCCCCATGCACCCGGAGATCGTGCAAAGCGAGCCGGGCCGCTGCCCCAAGTGCGGCATGGCGCTGGAGTTGCGCACCGTTCCGCCGGAAGCGCATCACGAACATGGACAACATGCCGGCCATGACCCTGCGGCGCCCGGCGAGGATGAGGCGACCGAATACACCTGCCCGATGCACTCGGAGATCGTGCGCAGCGAGCCGGGCAGTTGCCCCAAGTGCGGCATGCCCCTCGTGCCGCGCGGCGCGGCGGCGTCTCACGGCGGCGAGCACGCCGGCCACGGTGTCGACATGATGGTCGAGAGCCACCGCAATATGCTCTGGCCGCACTATCTCAACCTGATGCTCGGCTTCTGGCTGCTGACCAGCCCCTTCACGCTCGGTTACATGAGCGACTTCGTGCCCGACGCCAACCAGTTGCGGGTCATGGCCGAACGCGATCTGGCGTCGTTCGAGCTGCGCAACCTGTGGATGACCTGGAGCGACGTGCTCAGCGGCATCCTGGTGATCGTGTTCAGCGCCCTGTCGGCGGACGCCTGGCGCCGCAATCCCTGGGCGCAGTGGGCCAACGCCTTCGTCGGTCTGTGGCTGCTGTTCGCGCCGCTGGTGTTCTGGACCCCGCTGCCCGAGGCCTATGCCAACGGCACCCTGGTCGGCGGCTTGGTGATCGCGCTGTCGGTGCTGATCCCGATGATGCCCGGTATGAGCATGGCCGGCATGATGGGCAAGCCGGACGTGCCGCCGGGCTGGGCCTACTGCCCTTCGACCTGGCTGCAGCGCATGCCCATCGGTGTGCTGGCGCTGATAGGCTTTCTCATCGCACGCGTGCTGGGCGCCTACCAGCTCGGCCACATCGACTCCGTCTGGGAGCCGTTCTTCGCCGGCGTCGGCGAGAAACAGGGCGTGATGAACGGCACCGAGACCATCATCACCTCGGATGTCTCCAAGGCCTGGCCGATTGCCGACGGTGCACTGGGTGCGATCGTCTACACGCTCGAGCTGGTGATGACCTGGATGGCCGGCAAGACCCGCTGGCGCACCATGCCGTGGATGGTGCTGGGGCTGGCCGTGCTGATCCTGCCGCTGGGGGTGGTCAGCATCTACTTCGTCATCATCCAGCCGATCGCGATCGGTACCTGGTGCACGCTGTGCCTGATCGCCGCGCTGGCGATGGCGGTGATGATTCCGTATTCGCTCAACGAGTTTGTCGCCATGGGCCAGTTTCTGGTCTGGTCGCGCCGCCAGGGCAAACCGTTCTGGCGCACCTTCTGGACCGGCGACGCCATGGACGGCGGCAGCGACGACAACGCCAAGGGGCTGGCTGCCGGCCCCGGCGAGCAGTGGGCCCAGGCAACCCGTGGCGTCACTTATCCCTGGACGCTGCTGGTTAGCATCGCCATCGGCGTCTGGCTCACCTTCACGCGGCTGAGCTTCGACAGTTCGGGCGCCATGGCGAACAGCGATCACCTGGTCGGCGCGCTGGTGGTGACCTTCTCGATCATGGCCTGGGCCGAGGTGGGGCGCGCCATCCGCTTCATCAACATCCCGTTCGGCGCCTGGCTGATTGCCGCACCCTGGCTGCTCGACGGCATCGTCTCGCCGCTGGCGATCTGGAATGGTGTGATCTGCGGAGCGCTGCTGGTTGTATTAGCGATTCCGCGCGGACAGATCAAGGATTCCTATGCGGGTTGGGACCGGTACATTGTTTAGCCGGCCAGTTGCAAGCGCACCGCGTTTTTTCGTGCGGCGGCGGTGCCTGATGTCGGTACCGCAGGAAGCGTCAACGGCAAGAGGAGGTTGAAATCATGTCCACGGATCAACTCGAAAAGACGATAGCGGAACTCACGGTACCGGGCCGGGGTATTCTGGCCGCGGACGAAAGTACCGGCACCATCGAGAAGCGTTTCAAGGCGATGAACACCGGCCTGGAAGGAGCGCCCTGGCAACTGAGATTTTCCTATGGCCGGGCCCTGCAGGCCCCGGCGCTCAAGGCGTGGCGCGGTGAAGAAAAGAATCGAGACCTTACCCAGCAGGCACTACTCAAGCGCGCGAGCTTGAACAGTGCGGCCTGCCAGGGCCGATATACGATTGCGATGGAGGTGGGCCCCGGTGACCGGCAATGAGTCGACTTCATGTGCGCGGCTGGTGTCGCCCACGGCATGGTTATGGGGCTCGCCGCGGAGGGATTCCACCGCGAAAATGGCGAGGCGGAGGCAGTGATGCGTTCAGAGAATAATTCCGCTATCGACTTCGACGAAGGTTACGCAAAGGCACTGGCACTGCTCCACGACTGCGCCACACCGGACGGTTTCGTCGCCAGCCCCAGCGGCCACGATAACTACCGGCGCATCTGGGGCCGTGACGGCACCATCATCTCGTTGGCGGCCTTGCTTACGCACAACAGCGGACTCATAGAGACGGCGCGGAAAACCTTCGAAACGCTAGCGGAATATCAGGGGCCCCATGGTGAGATCCCCAGCAATGTCGATACCGTTGCGCAACGCATCAGTTACGGCGGTACCACCGGACGCGTCGATGCCAATCTCTGGTTCGTCATCGGTTGCGGCGAATACTGGCTGGCGACGGGCGATGACGAATTCCTGCAACGCCTGATGCCCGCCATCGAAAAGGTGCGTTTCCTGCTCGGCGCCTGGGAATTCAACAGCCGCGGGCTCATCTACGTGCCGCTGACCGGCGACTGGGCTGACGAGTACCTGCACAATGGCTACGTGCTCTATGACCAGTTGCTGTACCTGCAGGCGCAACGTACCCTGGCCCGCATGCACGCGGCGGTGCACGGTTCGAGCGACCACGCACTCAACGAAAAAACCAGCCGCCTGCGCCATCTCATCCGCGCCAATTACTGGTTCGACAATGCCAAAAAACCACCCGACGACGTCTATCATGAGGTGCTCTACGAAAAGGGGCGCGCCGCCGCCTCGCCCCATTGCGCGGGACGGCACTGGATGCCCTTCTTCTCGCCCGCCGGCTACGGCTACCGTTTCGATGCCTTTGCCAATGTGCTGGTCTCGCTGTTTAACGTGGCCGATGGCGTGCAGCGCGACAAGGTGGACGAGTTTATCGTTGAGGAGATAAACAATGATGATCTGCCGCTGCTACCTGCCTTCCACCCGGTCATCGAACCCGTGGATGAGGACTGGGAAGACCTGCAGGTGATGTTTTCCTATACCTTCAAGAACAAGCCCTATGAGTTCCATAACGGCGGCCTGTGGCCCATGGTCACCGGCTTCTATGTGGCCGACCTGGCTCGGCGGCAGCGAACCGAAGAGGCTAAAAAGTATCTGCAGGCGATTCATCAGGCCAATGCCCTGGCGATGGAGGGTGAAGCCTGGGGTTTCCCCGAATTCGTGCACGGCCAGAAACTCACGCCCGGTGGCACCCGGCATCAGGGCTGGAGCGCCGCAGCGGCGATCATCGGCCACCATGCGCTGGACGGACAACCCGTTTTCAGGATTAACGACGATGAAACATAACATTCTGCTGTGCTCGGATCTGGACCGCACCCTGCTGCCCAACGGCGCGCAGCCCGAGTCGCCCGAGGCGAGACGCTTATTGCAGCGCCTGGCCGATCGGTCCGAATTGACCCTTGTCTACGTGAGCGGTCGCCATCAGGCGCTACTGCAGCAGGCCATCGAGGAATATGACCTGCCGCTGCCGGATTACGCTATCGGTGATGTCGGCACCACGATCTATGACATCGATGACATCGAAGACGGTAACTGGCGACCCTGGGACAGCTGGTACCAGGAGATCGCCTCCGACTGGCGCGGGAAAACCCGGCAAGATCTGCAGGCATGGTTCGCCGGCATCGATTTACTGCGGCTGCAGGAGCCGGAGAAGCAGAATGATTTCAAGCTCAGCTACTACGCGCCGGCGGACATCGAGCCGGACAATCTGCTCAAGCAACTGCGCCAGCGCCTGGATGTGGAGGACATACGTGCCAGTCTGATCTGGAGCATCGACGAAGCGGCCGACACCGGGCTGCTGGACATACTGCCGGAGCGCGCCACCAAGCTGCATGCCATCAAGTTTCTGATGAAACACAAAGGTTTTGCTCACGAACAAACGGTGTTCGCCGGTGACAGCGGCAACGACCTGCCCGCACTGACCAGCGGGCTGCAGGCGGTGCTGGTCAAAAACGCCCGCGACGACGTCCGCACCACGGCGCTGCGCCAGCTACAGGCCGCCGGACACGACGGGTGTTTATATCTGGCGCAGGGCGGCCTGCTCGGCATGAACGGCAACTACGGTGCCGGCGTGCTGGAAGGGCTGGTTCACTTCCTGCCGCACACACTGGCCTGGTTGCAGGACGCGTCGACGGAGAGGCACCGTGAACGGTAGAACCCGACGTAGCGGCGACCAATTGTTTCCTGGCAGGCTGGATATACATTTATGCAATGCCTTTAGGAGTTGAATTCAGAGCATGAAAAAAGAGATCACCATCATTGGCAACGGATTCGCGTCATTGTTTTTTATTCAATATTTTCTCGCGCTGCCGTTTTTCCCGTTTTTTACCGGGTTCTTTCGCCGGCTTTATTCCAGGTACGATATTACGCTTATCGGCAATGGCAACTTCACCTACTTCCCGGCGATTCCGGAATTCATCACCCGAAAAAAGCGCACGCGAGATGTATGCATCGATATCCGTCCGTTTTTGCGCCGTAGAAACATTCGTTTCGTCGAGGGCGCTGTCACGGACATACGGGATGGCGGCAGAACCGTTATCGCCAACGGGGAAGCTTATAAAAACGATGCGCTATTTATAGGCATCGGACCGGCGTTTCTGGAAGATGATATCCCCGGCACCAAGGAACACACGTTCTCACCGTGTAACGGTCCGGATGAGATGGAAACGTTTATGAGTAGACTCGAATCCATGAACACGGGGGTCATTTATCTGGGATTCAAGCTCAACAGGCAGGACGGATTCGCGGCCGGTCGTGGCGGACAAATGTATGAGTGCGCGTGTCTGCTGGATTTTGCCTTAAAAGAAAGACGGGGGCGGGATAACTTCGAGATTCATTTTTTCTCGCCGGATATCGAGCCTGGTGAAACCGGCGGGATCACAGACCGGATGCGCGAACGAGGAATCATTCTTGACTATGGTTACGAGCCGGCGGAATTCGTCGCGGGTGGGATGCTTGATTCAGACGGCGCGTTTCGTCAGGCGGATCTGGTGCTGTATTCACCCGGGATAACCGGTTCCAGGCTGGTTCGAGAGTCCTGCCTTTCCGTTTCTGCCGGCGGGCAAATCGATGTAGACAAATACGGGCAGGTAAAAGGACTGAGCAATGTCTTCGCCGCCGGGGATTGCGCCAGCCATGAGAATCCGCCGCCGTGGGTGCCGCACCAGGCGCATATGGCGCAGTTTCGCTCCCAGGCCGCGGCAAAAAATATGCAAGCCGTGTTAAAGGGTACTGCACCTGACAGAACTTACCGGTATGAGCTCTCCTGCATCCTCAATATGGAAAATGATGCCATGTGGTTGCATATGGCATCGGATAATAAACCACCGTTCTGGAACCTGTTTCCCCGGCATTCAAAAAAATTGATTGGCGTAAAAAATATGTTTGAAAGGCTCTACCTGTTTTATCTGCGCTATTTGTGAAGCCGTTGACCACTTTAATGTTAAGCGGGCTAGGTATTGCGGATATTTCGAGCGACAGGGCATTGCGACCAGGCGTTGTTAAAACATTTTGACGCTGTAAAGACGATCTGATGCAGCGATTGAGTTCACCGCTAACAATAGGAACAACCAATGGCACAATATAAAGCAAACAGTTTGACGCTTATCGGCGCGGTCGCAATGGGCACCGGCGTGATGATCGGTGCCGGGATATTCGCCTTGACCGGGCAGGTGGCCGAACTGGCGGGCGACCTGTTTCCCATCGCCTTTCTCGTGGCGGCGATAGTGGTCGCTTTCAGTGCCTACACCTACATTAAAATGTCCAACGCCTATCCCTCGTCCGGCGGCATTGTCATGTATCTGGAAAAAGCCTACGGACCCGGGATAACCACCGTTTTCTGTGCCTTGCTCATGTATTTTTCGATGGTCATCAACCAAAGCCTGGTGGCGCGAACATTTGGCGCCTATAGCCTGCAGCTGTTCGATGTCGAACCAGGCAGTGTGCTGGTGCTGGTGCCCGTGTTGGGCGTTGCGCTGCTGGTGTTCGCGTTTGTGGTGAACATCGCGGGCAATCGTCTGATCGGAACCTTTTCTCTGGTGATGGCAGTGATCAAAATCGGCGCGATCGCCTTGTTTGCGATTGTTGGCCTGTGGCTGGCGGATTTTTCTTTTGCCAGTGTGTCGGTGGATACCACGCAGACCAGCCCCGGCACATTCCTGGCGTCTCTGGCACTGGCCATCCTGGCCTACAAGGGATTTACCACCATCACCAACAGCGGTGCGGAGATCGTCGACCCACATCGCAACGTGAGTCGAACGATCATCATTTCCATTGGTATCTGCACGATACTTTATGTGCTGGTCGCGCTGGCCGTGGCCAGCAACCTGACGCTGCCGGAAATCATCAAGGCCAAAGACTTTGCCCTGGCCGAGGCAGCACGACCGGCGTTTGGTGATTTCGGCCTGTGGTTCACGGTGGCACTGGCGCTAGTCGCAACCATGTCCGGTGTGATTGCCAGCGTGTTTGCGGTATCGCGCGTACTGGCCATGCTGACGGAAATGAAACTGGTGCCACACCGGCACTTCGGCATGCCCGGCAAGCTTCAGCAGCACACGCTGGTTTATACCATCGTTATTGCCATGCTCTTGACCGTATTCTTCGATCTGAGCCGAATCGCCTCGCTGGGTGCCATTTTCTACCTGGTCATGGATATCGCCGTGCACTGGGGCGTGTTACGCCATCTGCGTACTGACGTCGGGGCCAACCCCTTTATTCTGGGCAGCGCCATTATTCTGGATGCCATTGTGTTGGGGGCGTTCATTGTGGTGAAGGCACAGACCGACATGCTGGTGGTGGTCGTGTCATTATTGGCCATGCTGCTTATTTTCGCCGGCACCAAACTGTTCTTGCGGTCAAAGGCAAAGGAAGATGGCCAGTCATCTCATTGAAACAAACCACAGGCCCTGCGCATGCTGATCACACTGAGTGCCACCCTGGTGCTGGTTATTGTCTGCGTCATTCTGCACTACGAGGCCATGCGGGTCATGCGACGCGCGGGCGACTGGTTGCATCAACGCGATGCCTGGCATCGCTGGCATTTGTCGATCCTGATATGCGGTTTGCTGGTTGCGCACGTGCTTGAGGTGATGCTGTTCGGTTTGGCCTATTGCTGGTTGATTGCTGGCACCGCTTATGGCGCGATTGCCGGCAGTCAATCCCTCGGCTTCGCTGAATGTACCTACTTCTCGTTTTCCAACTATAGCTCGCTGGGCTATGGTGACCTGGTGCCATCGGGGCCGTTGCGTTTTGTGGCCGGAATGGAGGCGCTGACCGGACTGGTATTGATTGGCTGGACAGCATCATTTATGTATTTGCAGATGCAACGTGTCTGGGAACGCAAGCGATCATGACTCCAGTAGCCGTGACACGATCTTGTTTCGCAAGCAAAGGATTAACAATTTAACTGTGTGTTCGGTAGCGCACGGAATAACTGAACTCTCAGTGTAAGCATAGCCATACGAACCCTGGATTCTGGGGTTTCCTGATTAATTTATTTTTGGAGAACACGATGAAAAACCCGCAAGACATGGACAAACAAATGGACGTGATGCAAGAAGGACGGAGTCCTAAGTAGTAAATATTTTGTGCTGCCATCACTTGGGGTGTTACCTGCCTGGCGCGATCTGCCCTGCGGTTAAACACTCTTTCTATCACTTCAACAGGAGATTTAAAAATGAAAAAGTCACTTCTCATAGCTGTAATGGTCACCCTACCGTTATCCACCTCCCTTGCCTGGGCTGATGACGCCCATCATCCCGACAAGGACAAGAAGCCAGCAACAACCATGACTGACAAAGACAAACAAATGCAGATGGGCAAGATGCAGGAACACATGCTCCGAATGCACGAGCAAATGCACAAAATTATGGATGCGAAAAATCCGCAGGAGCGCGAACAGCTTATGCAAGAGCACTCAAAAATGATGCAGGACAACATGCAGATGATGCAGGGCATGATGGGCGGAGGAATGATGGGAAAGGGCGAGATGGGGAGGGACGCTAAAGGCGGCAAGATGGATGGCGGCATGAAAGGCATGTGAAATTGCACGTACGGCACGGTGAAATATGCCGTGTCGTGTCCGCCTGCGGTTTATAAAATTTGAAGGCCTACGCACAACGCGAAGCTTTTTTGGAGACGGCTATGGATGTAATTATTTTAGCGACGAAAGCCTGTACGCATCGTAAGAACCTGGAAAAGGAACTCGAATCCTTGCGGATTCCGTATCGAACCTGTTTCGTGGAAGACTGCGCCGACCTTGTCCAAAAGTTCGGCATCCAGCATTCGCCGAATCTCGTGGTGGACGGTGAGGTCGTGTTCCGGAAACAGCCGAGCGAAGTGGAATTGCACGCCTATTTCGACGCTAAGACATAAAGCGGACCCGGAACTCCGGGTTTTCATCAATCGAATTTTAGGAGCGTCTCATGACATCAACGCTTACTCAAGACCTGGATGGAAAAACGGGCATGATGCAGGAAAGCATGCTGAAGATGCCGGCCGGTGACAGGATGGAGCAGAATCACATATCCCGCGTCTGGGATATCATCGATAAGGTGCGCGTCGGCATGCTGACGACGCAATTTAACGGCGGCTTGCGCGCGAGGAGCAAAAGCCATGAAAACAATTCTTTTAACGCTCGGCATTAGCGCACTTCTCGGCGTGCTCGCCGCGCTTGCCATGATTTACTCGGGCGTCTTCAACGTGGCCGCAACGGTCACCGACGCACCACCCCTGCGCTGGGTGTTCGTCACTACAAGAGAAGCGCCCATAAAACGCCATGCGCGCGACATTCAGGCGCCGGCGCTGGGTGGGGCGCAACAGTTGGAAAACGGGTTTCGCATTTACCGGGACATGTGCGTCATGTGCCATACCCCGCCTGGCCGGCTGCCGACGCCGATGGCCATCGGGCTGAATCCGCAAGCGCCGAGCTTTGAAGAGAACGATATGAGCGCCGCCGAGCTGTTCTGGGCGACCAAGAACGGCATCCGGTTTACCGGCATGCCTGCCTGGGGCCCGCCCCGAAGCGACCAGGAGCTTTGGGACCTGGTCGCGTTCATGATGGCGCTCCCAAAAATGAACGCTGCGGATTATGACGCGGTGGATCGCCGGGTTCCGTCGAACAATGGTACACGGTGAGCCATGGGGACGTGGTGGCGGAACGCTGGATTTCAAATCAGTCCATTCCTAATGGAGAAGGAGGTCGATATGTATGAGGCAAGTGCAAGATTTGCATCACTGGTGGCACGGATCGCGGCGCTGCTTGCGCTGCCGCTGCTACTATTTTCAAGCGGCACGTACGCGGTGCCAAACTTTGCGCGCCAGACGGACGAGGCCGGGGTCACCCCCTTCAAAATAGGAGATACAAGATGCAGATCGGCATGATTGGCCTGGGACGTATGGGCAGCAATATGGTGCGGCGATTGATGCGGGAAGGACATGAATGTGTGGTGTACAACCGTCATGCCGAAGCCGTCAAGGCACTTCAGAGCGAAGGCGCCGTCGGGGCAGTCTCGCTGGAGGATTTTGTCGCCCGCATGGCCACGCCGCGCGGTCTGGTTGATGGTGCCGGCGACGGTGGTGGATGAGATGCTGGCGCAGCTGGCGCCGCTGCTCGAAGCGGGCGACATTATCATCGATGGCGGCAACTCCTATTACCGCGACGATATTCGGCGCGCGGGCGAGTTGCAAAAGAACGGGCTGCATTATGTGGATGTGGGCACCAGCGGTGGCGTCGCCGGGCTGGAACGTGGCTATTGCCTGATGATCGGCGGCGAGAAAGACATCGTCCGGCACCTTGATCCTGTGTTTGTCACGCTGGCCCCCGGCGTGGACACGGCGCCACGCACCCCCGGCCGGGACAAGCCCGATGCCACCGCCGAACAGGGCTATCTGCACTGCGGTCCGCACGGCGCCGGCCACTTCGTCAAGATGGTCCACAACGGCATCGAATACGGTCTGATGGCAGCCTATGCCGAGGGCATGAATATTCTGCACAACGCCAACGCCGGCAAGCGCACGCACGATAGCGATGCCGAGACCGCGCCGATGCGCGACCCGGAGTATTACCAATATGATCTGGATCTGCCCGAGATCGCGGAAGTCTGGCGGCGCGGCAGCGTGGTGGCGTCATGGCTGCTCGATCTGACGGCGGCGGCGCTGGTGGAGGATGCGGATCTCAGCGGCTTCTCGGGGCGGGTGTCGGATTCGGGCGAGGGGCGCTGGACGGCACTGGCCGCCATCGACGAGGGCGTGCCGACACCGGTCATCAGCGCGGCGCTCTTCGGGCGCTTTGCGTCGCGCGGCAATGCCGACTATGCCAACCGGATTCTGTCTGCGATGCGAAAGCAGTTTGGCGGGCATGACGAGAAGAAAGGGGAGAGCTGAGATGGGTCGCGCCGCCGCCGCGAAGCAAGCCGACGCACTGGTGCTGTTTGGTATTACCGGTGATCTTGCCCGCAAGAAGATCTTTCCGGCACTCTACGCGATGACCAGGCGCGGTGTCCTCAACGTCCCGGTGGTCGGCGTCGCCACTTCCAAACTGAGCTCGGCGCAACTGCGCAAGCGTGCCCGGGACGCCATCAAGGAGTCCGGCAAGATCAATGACAAGCCGGCCCTCGATCAGATGCTCTCCCTGCTCCACTACGTGAGCGGCGACTACAACGACCCAGGTACGTTCGCAGCACTTAAAAAGGCGCTGGGCGATGCCCGGCGTCCAGCGTACTACCTGGCCATCCCGCCCGTGCTGTTCGCGACGGTCGTCAAAGGGCTCGCTGCGGCGGGCCTGGCCGATGGGGCCCGCGTCATCGTCGAAAAGCCTTTCGGGCGCGACTTTGCGTCCGCGCGGGAACTCAACCGCATCCTGCGGTCTGCATTTGCAGAAGATGCGATCTTCCGCATCGATCACTATCTCGGCAAAGAGGCGATCATGAATATCCTCTATTTCCGTTTTGCCAATTCGTTCCTCGAGCCGATCTGGAATCGCAACTGCGTGGCCAGCGTCCAGATCACGCTCGCCGAGAATTTCGGGGTGGAGGATCGTGGTGCGTTTTACGAAAGTGTCGGTTGCCTGCGTGATGTTATCCAGAATCACCTGTTCCAGATCGTCGCGCTACTGGCTATGGAGCCGCCGGCCTTTCAGGGCTTTGGTGCCGTGCATGCCGAAAAAGCCAAGGTGTTTCAGGCCATGCGCCCTTTGCAGGTGGACGACGTGGTGCGTGGCCAGTACACCGGGTACCGGAAAGAGTCGGGCGTGGCGAAGGGCTCGGACGTTGAAACGTTCAGTGCCCTGCGCTTGTTCATTGACTCGTGGCGCTGGGAAGGTGTGCCGTGGTACCTGCGCTCCGGCAAATATCTGGCGGCCACAGCGGCCGAGGTACTGGTGGAATTAAAACCACCACCGCAACGGCTGTTTGACGATTCAGCGCCGGTGAACGGGCGGGCCAATTATCTGCGCTTCCGACTCTCTCCCAACTCTGCAGTCGCACTCGCCGCGCGCGTCAAGCGCGCGGGCAAGGAGTTCGTCGGCGACCAGCGCGAGCTTTATCTGCTGGATGAACGGCAGGGGGAAGAAACACCGTACTCACGGTTGTTGAGCGATGCCATGGCCGGTGATGGCGCGCTCTTCACCCGTGAGGACGCGGTTGAGGCGGCCTGGGTGGTGGTCGATTCAGTTCTTGGCACGCACAACAAAGTTCACCGTTACAAGCGCGGCAGCTGGGGGCCGAAACAAGCGGATGCTCTTATTGACGCAGACGGAAGCTGGCATAACCCAAAACCGGTGAAGGCGACAAAATGACAATAGCGAACGAAGTGGTGTTCCTGCTGGATGTGGACAACACGCTGCTCGATAACGATCGCATCATCGCCGACCTGAGCGAGCATCTTGCGCAGTCGTTTGGCACTGAGAGCCGTGATCGATACTGGAAAATATTCAAAGCGCTGCGCGTTGAACTCGGCTATGCAGATTATCTGGGCGCCTTGCAACGCTACCGTATCGGCGCCATGAATGATCCGGGCCTGCTGATGATGTCTTCATACCTGGTGGACTATCCATTTGCCGAGCGCTTGTATCCCGGCGCGCTTGATGTCATCGAAAATCTCCGTCGTTGGGGGCAGACAGTGATTCTGACGGATGGCGACGTGGTGTTCCAGCCGCGCAAGGTACAGGAATCGGGATTGTGGGACGCGGTCGATGGCCGAGTGCTCATTTATCTGCACAAAGAGCAAATGCTTGATGACGTCGAGCAGTGTTACCCAGCTTGTCATTACATCATGGTGGACGACAAGCTGCGCATTCTAGCGGCGATGAAGAAGATCTGGGGAGAGCGTCTGACAACCGTCTTCCCGCGCCAGGGACACTACGCGCTCGACCCCGGGAATAGCGCCGCCTATCCGCCCGCTGATATCTCGATTGAGCGTATCGGCGAGCTGATCAACATCGATTTTCACGCTTTGCCCAGTACCGGCTTCACGCAACAGGAGAAATCATGAAGGTCACACAACAATTACACGATCTCGGTCAAAGCCTGTGGCTCGACAACATCACACGCGGGCTGCTGACCAGCGGCACGCTGGGTCGCTATATCAGCGAGTTTTCCGTAACGGGTCTGACCTCCAATCCCACGATCTTCGAGCACGCCATCAAAGAAGCTGATTTCTACGATGACGCCATCCGCCAAAAGGCGCTGGCCGGCAAGACGGGCGAAGCACTCTTTTTCGAGCTGGCGCTGGAAGACCTGACTGAGGCCGCCGATCTTTTTCGCCCGGTGCACGACGCCACCGACGGCGCTGACGGCTGGGTATCGCTGGAGGTGTCGCCCTTGCTGGCAGACGACACTGCCGCCACCATAAAGGCGGCTGTGCAACTTCATGCGCAAGCGCAACGGCCGAATCTTTTCATCAAGATACCCGGCACCCCCGAAGGCATTGCCGCTATCGAGGAGACGATCTTCGCCGGCGTGCCGGTGAATGTGACGCTGCTGTTCTCCCGCGAGCATTACATCGCCGCCGCCGAAGCGTATATGCGCGGTATCGAACGACGCATCGCCGCCGGCCTCGATGCCAAGGTGGCTTCCGTGGCATCGCTGTTCATCAGCCGCTGGGACGTCGCCATCCAGGATCAGGTGCCGGACGCGCTGCGCAATCGCCTCGGCATTGCCATTGCCATTGCCAAACGCACTTACAAAGCCTATTGCGATCTGCTGGCATCAAAACGTTGGCAAAAACTGGCGGACGCCGGCGCCCGGCCGCAACGTCTGCTGTGGGCCAGCACCGGCACCAAGGACCCCGATGCATCGGACACCCTTTATCTCGAGGCGTTGGCAGCGCCGGATACCATTAACACGATTCCCGAAAAGACGCTGCTTGCCTTTGCTGAGCATGGCAAAGTGAAGGGTGCCTTGCCGACCGACGGCGGTGACGCCGAAGCGTTGCTCGCCGAGTTTACGCAGGCCGGTGTCGACAATGCGGCGCTTGCCGCCGACCTTCAGCGCAAGGGCACCGCGTCCTTCGCCAGGTCATGGCGCGATCTGCTGGATCGCATCGCCTCAAAAATCGAAGTGCTAACGAAGGCCAGGCAGACATGAGCAGCGCGACGCTGACCACCGGTTCGGCCGCGCAGGCGCAACGCCTGACAGAGCACCCGGCGTGGAAGGCGCTCGAAGACCATTACGCAACGATCCGTCATCTGCATCTGCGGCAGTTCTTCGCCGACGATCCTCACCGCGGCGAACGCCTGACCGCCGAAGCCGCCGGTATTTATTTCGACTACTCAAAGAACCGCATCACGGATGAAACGATACGACTGCTCGTGCAACTGGCCGAGGAATGCGGTTTGCGTGAGCATATCGCCGCGATGTTCCGTCGCCTCGGCGCTAGCTTTAAAACAGGGTAATTTGAATGGAGCATCCAGTACTCACCGGTGTCATCGGCCTTCTCGCCGCTTCCGTGGCGCTGTTGGCCCTCTTCGAACGCATAGGGCTGCCGATTTTGCTGGCCTACTTGCTGGTCGGGATCGTTCTCGGCCCCAGCGGCTTTTCCTGGATACCTCATACCGAGGATCTGCATTTCCTCGCCGAGTTCGGGGTGGTGCTGCTGCTGTTCACCATCGGACTGGAGTTTTCCTTGAGCCGGCTATGGACCTTGCGGAAACATGTGTTCGGACTCGGTGGGGCCCAGGTGATGATCACCGCGGCGCTCGGCGCGCTGTTGGCCTGGGCGGCGGGACTCGTCCCGGCTGCGGCCTTCGTGGTGGGCGGGGCACTGGCGCTGTCCTCGACGGCGGTGGTGTCGCGCGAGCTCGCTCGCAGGGACGAACTCGGACAGCAGCACGGCCGGCTGGCGGTGGCAGTATTGATTTTTCAGGACCTGGCCGTGGTCCCCTTTCTGATCCTGATTCCGGTGTTGGCTGGCGATCCGGAAACCGGTGTCTGGTCCGCAATCGGCCAGGCCTCGTTGGCCGGGACGATTGTGATCGCGTTGATGATGGTGGCTGGCAGGTGGTTGTTACGGCCGTTGTTCTGGTTTATCGCTGAACGTGGATCAGAGGAGCTGTTCACGCTTACGGCGCTGCTGTTCGCACTTGCGGCGGCATGGGTTACCGAGTTCGCGGGTTTGTCGTTGGCCCTGGGTTCATTTCTCGCCGGCGCGATGCTCAGTGAGACCGAGTACAGGCATCGTCTCCGGGAGGAGATCCGGCCGTTTCGTGACGTACTCCTGGGCTTCTTTTTCGTGGTGATCGGCATGATGCTGGATTTGGCCGCGGTGGGGGCGCTGCTGCCATGGGTGCTGTTGGCATTGACCATGTTGCTGCTGATCAAAACGTTGACCATCACCATTCTGGGACGGCTGTTTAGCGTGCCCCGGGGTGTGGCCTTGCATACGGCATTGCTGCTGTCCCAGGGTGGAGAGTTCGGATTGGTGCTGGTGATGCTGGCGGCTAACCAGGGTGTGCTCGGATCCGCCGTCGAGCAGGTGGTGCTGGGCACAATCATCCTGAGTCTCGCGTTGACGCCATTGCTGGTCGCCTGGGCGGGCCCGCTGTCACGCAAGGTCTGTTTTCGGGAGGCCAAAACTCGCGATTCAGCTGTTCACGATGAGGAGTGATCGTAAGGAGGACATGATGGGACGCGGCAATGAAAAAGTGAAAGACCCAGTGTGCCCATAAAACGCCGCATTCATAACGTCTTCGCCGCGCGCAGCGCCGGAAAGAATACGGGGTAGACACAGGACGTGCGCAGGATGGGTGGCACCGCTATCGAAATTGCAGGCGCGGGGCCGGCCGGGCTGGCGGCCGCCATCACCCTGGCCGGCGCCGGACGGCAGGTCATTGTGCACGAGACACAAGGCGCTGTGGGCTATCGCTTCAAACGCGACCTGCAGGGACTGGATAACTGGACCACCCGGCAAGATGCCCTGGTGGAGTTGCAGAAGCAGGGCCTGACTACCGGATTCAAGAGGCTGCCCTGCCGCGCAGGTAACGGTGTGTTCGTTGAAACCACAGGGTGTGCCGGCTCATGTTGCCTTCATCACTGGACAGTGATACGCGTGCGAGCCGTTCCCAGAGTTTCGCCACTCACCCAGTCCAGGTATTCCACTGTCACCTCATAAATGCCGGGTGACCCGGGCTGGAATATACAGTCGTAACGCTCCGCAGAAGAGGCTTCCAGTGACTGCACCTGAATGGGGTTTGGCAGAGGCCGGCCGTCGGACATGTGCACGGTGGCTGTCAGGCCACCGAAGTCGATTCGCTGTGGCAGGTAACCCGCGCAAATATAGCGAACCAGCAAACGCTGGCCGGTGTTCATGGTGACCGCAACACCGGGATCGGTCAACGCGGACTGCGCGCCATCGACTCCCGTAATGACGAAGTAGTCCGGGTTGAGATCATTGAGGCCGACATCACCGCCGCAGGTGCCTGCGGTCCAGGACAGTGCATGCCAGCTGGAGTCGATCTCGTCACATGCCCACACGGCTTCCACGTCATAGGTCGGGCCGCCGGAGTACAGCGTTCCCGGGCCTTCCGGCGGATCGATGATCAGCGCACCGTACATGCCCATTTCTGCGTGCAGTACGGTATTGGTGTGACAATGGTAGAAGTAGGTGC
Organism: Thiogranum sp.; assembly: GCA_024636585.1. Lineage (GTDB taxonomy): Bacteria > Pseudomonadota > Gammaproteobacteria > DSM-19610 > DSM-19610 > Thiogranum. The sequence goes on from JAGXGS010000053.1 coordinate 21,514, forward strand.
CCGCATGTGACGCTTTCCATTGATAGGTATAGGTCCCGTTCACGTCGAACGAATAATGTCCCACGCCATCATTCTCGGTGCTGGGCTCGATACCGTGATGGTGGATGGTGTGAGTGCCGTTCATCATTCCCGCTGTCAGTCGGGTGTGAACAATCTGTCCTTCGGTAACGCGCATTGCCGGGGAAGGAAAGGGCCCTCCACCGCCTCCCATGCCACCGCCTCCCATGCCACCGCCGCCGGTGTTGAAGCCCCACATCCTGACGGTGCGGCCGTCGTCCATGGTGATTGATCCGTTCATGTGCGCACTGCGATCGAACACCACGTCGGCGGTGGTCAGACCCGGTGTGGCCGGTGCGTCGGGGTACGTATAACAGGCATTACCGCCGCCACCGCCGCCAGTATGCATCATCTGAATCGGTTTAAGTTTAAGTGCACTGAACATGTTGCGTCCTCCTCGCTATTCAAAGGCGATGGTGGTGGCAATACCGAACTGGTAGAGCCCGCCGCCCGCTGTCTGCGTCATTTCGTCGTGCAGGTGCATCGGATAGTGGCCCGTCGTCACTGCGGGATGTGCATCCGGCGGCGGCTCGAAAGGATAAATGACATCGAGGCTGCCCCTGTTGTTCGGCAACATCAGGGAGTCCTTCTTCCAGATGTCGGGCCGGATCTCACCATTCCGCGCCAGCCATTCCACGTGATTGGCATGAAAATGAACGGAGTGGGTCGCCATGCCGGCGTTGAGGATGCGCACCAGGGTTCGATCGCCGATGCTGCCGGAAAGCCGCGTGCCCGGGTGATAACCGGAGTCAATATCCGGGTTGCCATAATCTGCCGAGCCGGGCACGCGCATACTGCGACCATTGATCGTGAAATACCGCGGTGTGAAGGTGGTGTCTGGCGTGAGACCCCGGCGTACCCGGTCATTCCAGGCGGGATCGATTTCGGTCATGACCCAGATCGATTGTTGAACAAACGTCGGGCTGCCTGGATACAACTCGTTGCTGCTGCCGGCCGGCATCACCGCGATGCCGCCATGCAAACCGGCCAGTCGGTTATAAGGGGCATTAAGCGCATCGTAAAAGAGGTAGGAGCCGGGCGATCCAGCAACAAAACTGACAGTCTGCACCTGCCCGGCGCCGATCACGCTGCTGTCCACCATGCCATCGATGACGAAGCTGTGATCGCTGTTCAGAGTATTAACGATCGTAATCTGCAAGGTATCGCCTTCCTGGGCAATGAGCGGTGCGCCCGGTACTGCGAGGGACGATGAACTGCCGCTGTAGCCTTTGAAGTAGACATTCAACCCGTCCGGCTGGGCTACGTAGCCGTCTGTGATGTAGTAGACCGCCGATACGGTTGCCGCACGTGCGCGGGGCGTCCAGCTAAGCAGCCCGCCCACGCCGGTCAGCGTGCCGGCGGCGCCGACGGCGCCAAACTGCAGAAATGTTCTCCTCTTCATATTTCTTTAACCTCTCAAGTCACTACTTTGATAAATGTCCGTCGTCGAGCTGTGTTGTTCCGGTCAGGCGGTGACGCCGAACGTCTCTTTCTCGGGTCGTCGTCTCATTTGGTCCGATAAAGGGCGTGCAGGAGCTGTCGCCCGTCATTGGGAGCCGACGGACCTGCAACGGTGTTTTGGTCTTTTCCTGCGGTCAGCAGGAGACGAAGCGTGGAGGTGGTGGCGGAGGCCCGCCCATAAACGGGCAGCAAGTTATTCGTTATCGGGGGACGGGAATGGTTTTCGCGCAGATCAGTTGCAGTCTTGAAACAGCATGCGTGATCGGCCAGCCCAGTCCAGGCGTGCACGGAGGTATTTATTACCAGAAGCAAAGCGATCAGGTTGCCGAGCAAGCGACGCACTGACTGACGCCTTAAATGAACCATAGGGAATCTCCTCCCTAGGCACCGCTTGATGATTGGCTGCGGTGCTCAATTTGGTTGCACGTTATGCCCCGAAGAAGAGCGCGTCAACCTCTTTTTGGCGGGTGAGAGCCGGTTTTGGGTCGAGCTTATAAGGATTTCTCCAGCTTGCTGGTTGTGATTAAATCCCTGAGGCTGGAGCGATTCAGCGCCTCAGGCGCATTTCCCTCTGGTGACGCGAGTATTGGCGAGCGATGAGATACCCCTGACTGACGGCTAAAGGTGATACGAATAACTTGGCGTTGCATCGCGAGACCGGCATTCCAATTTTACGAAGGAGCAATTGCCGCCTCAATTGTGCTGGCCGTACCGGTGAGTGTCTTAATCGTGCGGTGTCAGCGGAGACCAATGCATACGGCCACCTGCTTTAATCCAATTGCGCTTGTGGGGACGAGTGTAGTCATCGATTAGCCGCACCAGAACGCCATGAGCATCCTGATCATGCTGCATCAGGTCAAGTAGTGGTTCGGCCAAATAAGGCAGCAGTCGCTCGTGTTCAAGAGGCCGGACAGGGTTGTCTGTAGATATTTCCCGACCCGGACGAGCCAGTTGATTGAGAGGAAACTCTCCTGATCTTAATAGTTTGGCCTGTAGTTGACAGGAATTGGCGACCCTGTAGAATTCGCTGACTTAGAACTTCAGGCGCGTAGCTCAGTTGGTTAGAGCACCACCTTGACATGGTGGGGGTCGTTGGTTCGAGTCCAATCGCGCCTACCAGTTTCACGGGGGGCAGATCACTGATCTGTCCCTTTTTTATATCGATAGAGTTCAAGTGGCCATTCGTAGCGGTCACCACTGGAGCAACACATGCCTGTAGTTACCCTGCCTGACGGCAGTCAGCGTTCCTTCGATCATCCGGTTTCCGTTCACGACATCGCCGCCGACATCGGTCCCGGCCTGGCCAAAGCTGCATTGGCCGGACGCGTTGATGGCGAGCTGATGGACACCTCACACGTCATCGATCACGACGCCGCACTCAGTATTATCACCGAGCGCGATGAGGACGGTCTGGATGTTATCCGCCATTCCACCGCGCACCTTCTGGCGCAGGCGGTCAAGGAACTGTTTCCCGACGCCCAGGTCACCATCGGCCCGGTCATCGAGAATGGTTTCTATTATGACTTCGCCTATCAGCGTGCCTTCACGCCGGAAGATCTGGAAAAGATCGAAAGCAAGATGGTCGAACTGGCCGGACAGGATCTGCACGTCAGTCGCAAACTGATGCCGCGCGACGAGGCGATCGATTTTTTCCGTGAGATGGGCGAAGAGTACAAGGCGGAAATTATTGGTTCGATTCCGCAGGGCGAGAATATCTCGCTCTACCAGCAGGGCGATTTTATCGATCTATGTCGCGGTCCGCATGTTCCGAGTACCGGCAAGCTCAAGGCTTTCAAGCTGATGAAAGTGGCCGGTGCCTACTGGCGCGGCGATTCGAACAACGAGATGCTGCAACGTATTTATGGAACTGCCTGGACAGACAAGAAAGCGCTGAAGGCGTATCTGCATCGTCTGGAGGAAGCAGAGAAGCGCGACCATCGCAAGATCGGGCGCGCCATGAATCTTTTCCATACCCAGGAAGAAGCGCCCGGCATGGTGTTCTGGCATGACGCCGGCTGGCAGGTGTATCTGCAGATACAGGATTACATTCGCGCCAAGCTGCGCCGGCACGGCTATCAGGAAGTGCATACGCCGCAGGTGATCGATCGTTCGTTGTGGGAGAAGTCGGGGCACTGGGAGAAATTCCACGACGACATGTTTACCACCGATTCCGAACATCGCACCTACGCGATCAAGCCGATGAACTGTCCGGCGCACATTCTGATCTATAACCAGGGGCTGAAAAGCTATCGTGACCTGCCGCTGCGGCTGGCCGAGTTCGGCTCCTGCCATCGTAATGAACCGTCCGGCACCTTGCATGGCTTGATGCGCGTGCGCGGCTTCGTGCAGGACGACGCGCACATCTTCTGTACCGAAGCACAGATCCTCGACGAAGTATCGAGTTTCATTGACCTGCTGTTCGAGGTGTACCGCGATTTCGGTTTTGATGATGTCATCATCAAGTTGTCAACGCGACCGGAGCAGCGGGTGGGTGCAGATGAGCTGTGGGACAAGGCCGAGAAGGCCCTGGAAGATGCGCTGAATCACAAGCAACTGAGCTGGGATCTGCAGCCGGGCGAGGGCGCTTTCTACGGTCCCAAGATCGAGTTCTCCCTCAAGGATTGTCTGGATCGGGTCTGGCAGCTGGGCACCATTCAGCTGGACTTCTCGATGCCGGATCGGCTGGGCGCGCATTATGTGGGCGAAGACGGCGCCAGGCATGTGCCGGTAATGCTGCACCGGGCTATACTGGGTTCTCTCGAGCGATTTATCGGTATTTTGATCGAACATTACGCCGGCGCCCTGCCAGTTTGGCTGGCTCCGGTGCAGGCTGTGGTGCTCAATATTACCGACCGGCAGGCCCCATATGCCCGCGAAGTTGAAGAATCCTTGAAAAATCAGGGAGTGAGAATCAAATCGGACTTGAGAAATGAGAAGATCGGCTTTAAAATCCGCGAGCACACGATTCAGCGTGTCCCCTATCTGCTGGTGGTAGGTGACCGTGAAGCTGAATCTGCAACCGTGGCCGTGCGCACGCGTAGCGGTAAGGACCTGGGAAGTATGTCCTTGCAAGCCCTGTCACAGGGGCTGACCGCAGAAATCGCGAGCCGCGGCTTAAACGCTTTGGAGGTTTAAACATCGCTCAGGTAAAGAAATCGAAACATCGGGTTAACCAGGACATTGTTGCTGATCAGGTACGTCTGGTCGGCGTTGAAGGCGAACAGCTGGGGGTCGTCCCATTGGAAGAGGCACTGCGTGTCGCTGAAGAGGGTACAATGGATCTGGTTGAAATATCGCCCCAGGCCGATCCTCCGGTCTGCAAGCTCATGGACTATGGCAAGTTCCGCTTCGATGAACAGAAGAAGCAACAGGCCGCCCGCAAGAAGCAGAAGCAGATTCAGGTCAAGGAAATCAAGTTCCGTCCGGGCACCGATATCGGCGACTACAACGTGAAGTTGCGTAACCTGACCCGATTCCTGACCGAGGGCGACAAGGTTAAAGTTACACTGCGTTTCCGTGGACGTGAAATGGCTCACCAGGAACTGGGCCGCGATCTGCTGAAGCGGGTCGAGAATGACCTCGAGGAACTGGGTTCGGTTGAACAGTTCCCGAAAATGGAAGGCCGGCAAATGGTCATGGTGCTGGCACCGAAGAAAAAGTAGCAATTTTGCTATGGGTCGTTCCGGGCAATCACCGCGCCTGGGAACGACATCAAGTGTTAATAGAAGCGGGAGAGAGAACTATGCCGAAGATGAAAACCAATCGCGGAGCCGCCAAGCGGTTTCGTGCAACAGCGAATGGCATCAAGCGTGGGCAGTCACACCACCGCCATATCCTCACCAAGAAGAGCAGTAAGCGGAAACGTCTGCTGTGCCGCATCGTGCAGGTTAATGAGGCTGATCAGCCTTCTATCCGTCGCATGTTGCCGTATCTTTGAACTTGATGAGGAATAACTGATGCCAAGAGTAAAACGTGGGGTGCAGGCTCGCGCCCGTCACAAGAAGGTCCTCGACAAGGCGAAAGGCTATTACGGCGCCCGGGGTACTGTTTATCGTGTAGCCAAACAGGCAGTCATCAAGGCCGGTCAATATGCCTACCGTGACCGTCGCCAGAAAAAGCGCCAGTTTCGCGCTCTCTGGATTGCCCGCATCAATGCGGCTGCTCGCGAAAACGATCTGTCATACAGCCGCTTCATCAGCGGCTTGAGCAAGGCCGGGATCGAGGTCGACCGCAAGGTTCTCGCCGATCTGGCCGTGCTCGACAAGGCTGCATTCAGCGCGCTCGCAGAGAAGGCCAAAGCCAGCCTCGCGGTTTGAACCAGCCGCTGTCAAACAGCGATCTGATATAAACTGACCTGCTAAGGGGAAAGGCCAAAAACCTTTCCCCTTTTTATTTTTTGTGGTTCCGGGGAGATAGACAAAAGTGGAGGCGTTAGCCGCACTCGAACAACAGGCACAGGCCGCTATTGAAGCGACCACGGATTTGCAGTCACTCGACCAGGTGCGCGTGCAATTTCTCGGCAAGAAAGGCGTGCTCACCGAACAGCTCAAACAACTGGGGAGCCTGCCGGACGACCAGCGCCGCACTGCAGGGCAAGCCATCAATGTCGTCAAGAAGCAGGTTCAGGATGCCATAGAAGCGCGCAAGGGCGAACTTCAGGCCCGGCTTCTGGAAGCGCAACTGGCTTCCGAACGTATCGATGTGACCTTGCCGGGACGCGGTCAGCAAGGTGGCGGACTGCATCCGGTGACCCGCACCCTGCAGCGCATCGAGCAGTTGTTCGCGAGCATGGGATTCGTGACTGTTGAAGGTCCGGAAATCGAAGATGATTACCACAACTTCGAGGCGCTGAATATTCCCGCACACCATCCGGCGCGCGCCATGCACGATACCTTTTATGTCGATGCCCACCGGGTGTTGCGTACCCATACCTCGCCGGTACAGATCCGGGTCATGGAGACTCAGCAACCGCCGTTTCGGGTGATCGCGCCGGGACGTGTGTACCGCTGTGACTCCGATCTTACTCATACACCGATGTTTCACCAGGTCGAGGGCCTGCTGGTTGATGAGCAGGTCAGCTTCGCCGATCTCAAGGGTCTGCTGGACGAATTCCTCAAACACTTTTTTGAGCGTGAAGATCTGGGGGTGCGTTTTCGGCCATCGTATTTTCCGTTCACGGAACCCTCCGCTGAAGTTGATATCGAGTGCGTAATCTGTTCCGGAGAAGGTTGTCGGGTCTGCAGCCACAGCGGCTGGCTGGAAGTGCTGGGCTGCGGCATGGTGCATCCCAATGTTTTCGAGCACGTCGGCGTGGACAATGAGCAATACACCGGCCTGGCATTCGGGATGGGCGTGGAACGCCTGGCGATGCTCAAATACGGCGTCGATGACCTGAGGCTGTTTTTCGAAAACGATCTGCGTTTTCTGCAGCAGTTCCGTTAAAACATTTTGATTTTCGGTTGGGCCTGGAACAGATATGAAATTCAGTGAAGCCTGGTTAAGGGAATGGGTTGCTCCCAAGCTTGATACGCAACAACTTGCCGAGCAGTTGACGATGGCAGGACTGGAAGTGGATTCGGTGACACCGATCGCGGGCGGGTTCAGCGGCGTGGTGGTGGCGGAGGTGCTGTCAGTCGAGCCACATCCCGATGCCGACAAGTTGCGGGTCTGCAAGGTATCCACTGGCGCCGACCAGCCCTTGCAGATCGTTTGCGGCGCACCGAATGTGAGCGCCGGCATGCGAGCGCCGCTGGCGATGCTGGGCGGACGCATCGGCGACATGAAGATCAAACCGGCCAAACTGCGTGGGGTGGAATCGAGCGGCATGTTGTGTTCGGCACGCGAGCTGGGCCTCAGCGATGAACACCAGGGCTTGATGGATTTGCCGCCGGATGCACCGATCGGTGCTGACCTGCGGCGTTATCTTGGCCTGGACGACACAGCCATTGAAGTGGACCTGACGCCGAACCGCGGTGATTGCCTCGGGATTCTCGGAATGGCGCGCGAAGTCGGCGCCCTGACCGGCACCGATGTCAGCGAGCCGGTCATTGCCGCTGTTGACGCAACGATCGAAACCGAATTTCCAGTTAACGTGACAGCCCCTGAAGCCTGCCCCCGTTACCTCGGCCGGGTCATTCGCGGCGTTGATCAGAACGTCGCGACACCGCTGTGGATGCAGGAAAAGCTCCGCCGCAGCGGCATGCGCAGTCTCGGGCCGGTGGTCGACGTGACGAACTATGTGCTGCTGGAGCTGGGCCAGCCCATGCACGCATTCGATCTGGCGCACTTGTCGGGTGCTATCGAGGTGCGCTATGCGCGGCCGGGCGAACAGTTGACCCTGCTCGATGAGAGAACCATAGAGCTGGATACTGAAACGCTGCTGATTTGCGACCAGCAAAAGCCTCTGGCGCTGGCGGGTGTCATGGGCGGTATCGATTCGGGTATCAGCCCCGCCACTGAAGATCTGTTTCTGGAAGTGGCGTTCTTTACGCCGTTCTGCATCGCCGGCCGAGCCCGGCGCTACGGCCTGACCACCGATTCTTCGCATCGATTCGAGCGTGGCGTCGATCCGGATCTGCAGCGGCGCGCCATGGAGCGTGCGACCTCGCTGTTGCTGGACCTGGTCGGTGGCGAGGCGGGACCTGTAACTGAAGTACTGGCGCGCGAGCATCTGCCGGTCAAGACGCCGATTGCGTTGCGGCGCGCGCGCATCGAGCGGCTACTGGGTTTTGTGCCCGCGGATGATCAGGTTGAAGACATTCTTTCCCGACTGGGTGTCGCACTGAGTGCGAATCAGGACGGCTGGGCCGCCACGCCTCCGACGTACCGCTTCGATCTGACTATCGAAGCGGACCTGATCGAAGAGGTCGGCCGGGTGTTCGGTTACAACCGCCTGCCGATTTCCACCACCCAGGGACAACTGACCATGCGTCCGGTGCCGGAAGCCGCCACCCCCCTGGAGCGCATCAAGGCGTTGCTGGTGGACCGGGATTACCAGGAAGTCATTACCTACAGTTTCGTCGAGTCCGAGCTGGCCGGTGCCTTCTCTCCCGGTGAGCAGGCAGTGGCGCTGGCGAATCCGATCTCCTCGGAGATGTCGGTGATGCGTACCAGCCTGTGGCCCGGTTTGATCAATACTCTCAGATACAACCTGGCACGCCAGCAGGGGCGCGTCCGTATCTTTGAAAGTGGCTTGAAGTTTATTCAGCAACGTACTGAAATAAAACAAGATAGATATTTATCCGGTCTAGTGGTGGGGGAGCGTTATCCCGAGCAGTGGGACGCGCCGCGCCAGGCAGTGGATTTCTTTGACCTGAAGGGCGACGTCGAGACGCTGCTGAGCGGCAGCGGCCTGGCCGCAGTGTTCCAGGCCGCCAGCCATCCGGCGCTGCACCCGGGACAAAGTGCGGTCATCAAGGTGGATGATCGAACCGTCGGGTGGCTGGGCTGCATTCACCCTGAGCTGGCCCGGAAGTATGAAATCCCCAATAAAACCTGTCTGTTTGAGCTTGAACTCGATATTCTGCTTAAACGCAGGGTTCCAACATTCGAGAAAATCTCAAGATTTCCGTCTATCCGCCGTGATCTCGCATACGTCGTAAGTGCGGAGATTCCAACTGCTGAATTGTGTAATGCCATCAGCAGTCAGGCAGGGCCGCTGTTACAGGACCTGCTGGTGTTTGATGTTTACCAGGGAGAGGGTATAGAAACGGGGCTAAAAAGCGTCGCTTTTGGCTTGATTCTACAGGAAACTTCACGCACACTTACTGACGCGGACGTTGACTCGGTAACGAACGGAATAACCAGTCAGCTGGAACGACAATTTTCTGCAACCTTGAGAGAGTGAACCATGGCGCTGACCAAAGCCGACATGGCAGAGAGATTATTCGAAGACCTCGGGCTGAACAAACGTGAGGCCAAGGAACTCGTTGAATTGTTCTTCGAGGAAATCCGGACTGCCCTTGAAAACGGCCAGCAGGTGAAATTGTCCGGTTTCGGAAATTTCGATCTGCGCGAAAAAAACCAGCGGCCGGGGCGTAACCCGAAGACCGGTGAGGAAATCCCGATTTCCGCTCGCCGCGTGGTAACGTTCCGACCCGGACAAAAACTTAAAGCACGCGTAGAGGCATATGCTGGAAGCCAGCAACAATAACGAACTCCCTGTAATCCCCGGCAAGCGCTACTTCACGATTGGCGAAGTATCAGAACTCTGCGGTGTGAAACCGCATGTGTTGCGCTACTGGGAACAGGAATTCCCCCAGCTCAAACCGGTTAAACGGCGTGGTAACCGCCGCTATTACCAGCGTCACGACGTCATCATGATTCGCCAGATCCGCAGCCTGCTGTACGAGGAAGGATTTACCATCGGCGGAGCGCGTCAGCGACTGTCCGGCGAAGAGGCCAGGGAAGACGTCAGCCAACGTCAGCAGGTCGTCAAGCAGATGCGTCAGGAACTCGAAGAGCTGCTGCAAATCCTCAAGCGTTAAAACCGCTTTTCCACTTCTTCCAGATTCTCACTTGCGGCCGGATGCTGTATGATGCCGCACTTCACGGGGCGTAGCGCAGCCTGGTAGCGTACCTGCATGGGGTGCAGGTGGTCGGAGGTTCAAATCCTCTCGCCCCGACCAATTTCAAAATCCTTTCTTTCGTACAGCTCTCAAATACTTGCAGAACCTGTTGGGATTGACCAAGCTTCTGGTTATTGACTGACTATGGACGCCGGTGTCATGTGGACCCTTCGCTGTACCCGCTGGATATTGCCCCTGCTGTTGCCTGCGAGTCTGCTGGCGCAGGATCACACCTTTCCAACCCGAACAATTGAACGACAGATCGTGCCGGTGGAACGCTATTTCGACGGCGCCGTCGAAGCCGTGCACCGGGCAACGGTATCCGCCCAGATCGCCGGGCGCATCGATGAAGTGTTATTCGATGTGGATGACTTTGTTGAGGCGGGCGATGTGCTGGTGCGCTTCCGCAGTCCGGAACAGCAGGCTGCCGTAGACAGCGCAGAGGCCGCCCTGCGCGAAGCCGAGGCGCGGGCCAAAGAAGCTTCAGCGGAATACCAGCGCATCAAAGAAGTGTTCAGCCGCGACCTGGTGTCACAGTCGGCCATGGATCGGGCAGAGGCTGAACTCCAGTCCGCCCGGGCGCGCGTGAATGCGGCGCGCAGTGCCTTGACCCAGGCCAGTGAAGGACTCGAGTACACCACCGTGCGCGCGCCCTACAGCGGCATCGTCACTGAGCGCCATGTGGAGGAAGGGGAGACTGCGACAGTGGGGCAGCCGTTGATGTCAGGTCTGTCCCTGGATCGCCTGCGGGTCACTGCGCGGGTGCCGCAGGCCTATGTCGAAGCGGTGCGCGAGGCTCAGCGGGCAAGAGTCTATCTGCCAGCCGAACAGACGCCGATCATCAGCGAAACCATCGTTGTCTTTCCCTATGCCGACAGCGAATCGCATACGTTTCCGGTGCGCGTGGAGCTGCCACAGGATCTGAGCGGTCTGTACCCCGGCATGTTTCTCAAGGTGGGATTTATCCTGAGGCAAGAGGCGCAGTTACAGGTGCCGGAGCAGGCAGTGGTATTGCGCAGCGAGCTGACGGGCGTCTATGTCGTCGAAAGTGACGGCTCCGTGTATTTTCGTCAGTTGCGGCTGGGTGAGAGGATCGATGGTCAGGTGCGGGTGCTGGCCGGCCTCAGTGAGGGAGAAACGATTGCACTGGATCCAGTTGCCGCCGGTATCGCACTCAAATCCAGCCGTCTGAAAGAGCACTGAGCCATGGGGATATCCGGTAACCTCGCGCGCCGGTTCCAGGACTCGGCGCTGACACCACTGCTGGCGCTGCTGGGATTATTGCTCGGCGTCGCCGCCATTCTTGTCACGCCACGCGAAGAAGAACCGCAGATCAATGTGACCTTCGCGAATGTACTTATTCCCTTTGCCGGCGCCAGCGCCCGCGAGGTGGAACACCTGGTGACCACGCCGGCGGAACAGGTGCTGTCGGAAATCGAAGGCGTCAAACACATCTATTCGGTTTCCCGGCCCGGAATGGCAGTACTGACTGTCGAGTATCATGTTGGCGAGGAACGTTCGGCGGCCATCGTGCGGTTATACAATGCCATGTTCTCGCACCGCGACTGGTTGCCGGAGGGTCTTGGGGTTGGCGAACCGTTGATCAAGCCGAAGGGTATCGACGACGTTCCAATCGTGACCATAACGCTCTGGACGGACGATCCCGATCATGGCGCCTACGAACTCGAACGCGTGGCGCATACGGTAGAGGCGGAGCTGAAACGGGTGCCCGGCACGCGCGATATCTACACTGTGGGCGGCCCCGGTCGCGTGGTGCTCGTAGAGCTTGATCCGCAGGCGCTGGCGGCCTACGGCATCGTCGTCAGCGACCTGCGCGAGGCCCTGCTGCAGGCTAATCAGTCACAGCATGAGGGCGCCCTGGTACAGAACAACCAGGTGATTCCGTTGCAGATCGGCAGTTTTTTCGAAGGTGTCAGCGAGATTAATAACCTGCTGATCGCGATGCGCGATGGCGGTCCGGTCTATCTTCGTGATGTTGCGACGGTGCAACTCGGTCCGGCCCAGCCGGAACAGCTGGTGTGGTTGGGCACCGGTCCGGGTGCCGATTACAAAGGCCTGGAGCCGGACGGACTGTTTCCCGCGGTGACTCTGGCGATAGCCAAAAAACCGGGCACTAACGCGGTGCAGGTCGCCGAACAGGTCATCGAACGCTTCGAACAACTGCACGGCATTTTTATTCCCGCGGGCGTAGAGGCAACGATTACCCGCAACTATGGCGAGACGGCAAACGACAAGGCCGTCACCCTCATCACGAAGCTGGTGCTGGCGACATTCTTCGTCGTGTTGTTGATACTGCTGGCGCTTGGCTGGCGTGAAGCAGTGATCGTCGGCGTGGCGGTAATCGTTACCCTGGCGGTGACGCTGTTCGCCTCCTGGGCCTGGGGTTTTACGCTAAACCGGGTATCGCTGTTCGCGTTGATTTTTTCAATCGGGATTCTGGTCGACGATGCCATCGTGGTGGTGGAAAACATTCATCGCCATATGGCAATGGGTGGCAAGAGTATACGCGAGGCCATTCCGATCGCCGTCGATGAAGTTGGCAACCCCACTATTCTTGCCACCTTCACCGTGATTGCGGCGCTTTTACCCATGGCCTTCGTGAGCGGATTGATGGGGCCGTACATGAGCCCGATCCCCATCAATGCCAGTATCGGCATGCTGATTTCACTGGCGGTCGCCTTCATCGTGACGCCCTGGTTGAGCGCGAATTTTCTGGTTCACCAGAATGCTCCCGCCGGTACTGAAGAGTCTGCCGGCGGTGGATGGCTGGACCGGTTTTTTCAGCGCATTCTGCAGCCGTTCCTGCGTGGCAGGGAAGGGCGCAGTAAACGCCGCCTTCTGTTGCTGGTGATGCTGCTGCTGATTGTCGCCTCGGTCGGTCTGGTCGCTGCGCAATGGGTGGTGCTGAAAATGCTGCCATTCGACAATAAATCGGAATTCCAGGTGGTCGTGGATCTGCCCGAGGGCAGTTCGCTGGAACAGACCAACCATGTTCTCGTTGAACTCGGCGCTTACCTTGCCACGATTCCTGAAGTATCGGATTTTCAACTCTACGCCGGTACCGCTTCACCGATAAATTTCAATGGACTGGTGCGTCAGTACTACCTGCGTGCGGATCCCAACTTCGGCGATATACAGGTTAACCTGATCGGCAAGGACCAGCGCGAACGCAAAAGCCATGACATTGCGCGCGCTGCCCGTGCGCCGTTGCAGGAAATCGGCAACCGCTTCGATGCTGTAATCAAAATTTCGGAAGTGCCGCCCGGACCGCCGGTAATGTCGGCGCTGGTGGCGGAAGTCTATGGCCCGGATTACAGCGGCCTGATCGAAACTGCTGCCGCGGTGCGTACAGCGTTCGCGAATACCACGGATATCGTGGACGTCGATACCAGCGTGGAAAGTCCCGCTCCGGAGTGGCGGGTTGACATCGATCGCCAGCGGGCGGCGCATTTCGGTATTAGTCAGGGCGATGTCGTCAACAGTGTGCAGGCGGCGCTGGCCGGCGCGGATGTCACCTATCTGCACAGCGATGCCGGTAAATACCCGGTACCGGTGCGGTTGCGTTTCTCCAATGCGGATCGGGCCGATCTCGAGTCACTGCTGGCGCTCAAGGTGCGAGGGCGCGACGGCCTGGTGCCGGTTTCTGAAGTGGCGTTGCCCGAGGCGGGACAGCGCCAGCACGCGGTATATCACAAGGATCTGTTGCCGGTGGTCTACGTCACTGCGGATATGGCCGGACCGATCGACAGTCCGCTGTACGGGATGTTCGACCTGGTTTCGCAGTTCCAGAAACAGGGAGAGATGGAACAGTATTTTATCAACCAGCCGGTCAACCCCTATGAATACAGTCTAAAGTGGGATGGGGAATGGCAAATCACCTACGAAACATTCCGCGATATGGGGATTGCCTATAGTGTCGGACTGGTGCTCATTTACCTGCTTGTCGTCGCACAGTTCCGGTCCTATATGACTCCCCTGGTTATCATGGCGCCGATTCCACTGACGGTCATCGGCGTGATGCCAGGTCATGCGTTGCTGGGCGAACAGTTTACCGCCACATCGATGATCGGCATGATTGCGCTGGCGGGTATCATCGTGCGCAATTCCATCCTGCTGGTCGACTTCATCAATATATCTGTGCGTGAAGGCATGCCCCTGGAACAGGCGGTGATACGTTCCGGTGCGGTGCGTGCCAAGCCTATCGCGCTCACCGGGCTGGCGGCCATGCTGGGTGCATTATTCATTCTGGATGATCCGATTTTCAGCGGCCTTGCGATCAGCCTGATTTTCGGAATTCTGGTATCCACAGTGCTGACGCTGCTGGTGATCCCGGTTATGTACTATGCCTTCCAGTATCCTTCGCTGGCAGGGGAATCCAGCGCCCCGCGGGAGACGGGTATTCAGAGTTGAGTCGTTCGGCCGGACGACGAACAAATGCGCAGCGGTCGTGTATAATCGCGATTTCAGACGCCAGCAGCGGCGTCTTTTCATAATCTGCCGCGGGGTAGCAGGTAAAAAGCGCATGCCGTACAAGACTGATGACCTGAGAATCGTGGATGTTCGAGAGGTGGTTCCCTATGCGGAACTGCAAGCGGAATTCCCGATCACCGAAACTGCCGGACGTACCACGTATGAAGCGCGCCACGCGGCACATCGTCTGCTGCATGGTGAAGACGACCGGATGCTGGTGATCGTCGGTCCCTGTTCCATCCACGATCCTGCCGCCGCACTCGAATATGCGACACGCCTGCAGACATTGCGGGAAAAGCTCTCCGATGATCTGTTGCTGGTGATGCGGGTTTATTTCGAGAAACCACGCACCACGGTAGGCTGGAAAGGCCTGATCAACGATCCCGATCTGGATGGCAGTTTTCTGATCAATAAAGGTTTGCGGCTGGCGCGCAAGTTGCTGCTGGACATCAATGAAATCGGGGTGCCGGCGGCGACTGAATATCTGGACCTGATGACCCCGCAGTATGTTTCCGACCTGATCAGCTGGGGCGCGATTGGTGCGCGTACTACCGAAAGCCAGGTGCACCGCGAGCTCGCATCCGGGCTATCCTGCGCGGTGGGTTTCAAGAATGGAACGGACGGTTCATTGCAGGTTGCGATCGACGCCATCCGCTCGGCTTCGCAGCCGCACAATTTTCTTTCGCTTACCAAAGAAGGCCATTCGGCGATTTTTTCGACTTCCGGAAATGACGACTGTCATATCATCCTGCGCGGCGGCCGGGAGCCCAACTATGATGCACAGAGCGTCGCTGCGGCGGCCGCCCAGCTTGAGCAGGCGGGCCTGACGCCGCGCCTGATGATCGATTGCAGCCACGGCAACAGTTCCAAGCAGTTCAAGCGTCAGCTGACGGTGTGCGAAGACGTGGCGGATCGAATTGCGGCCGGTGACGATTCCATACTGGGAGTCATGATCGAGAGTCATCTGCAGGAGGGTCGCCAGGACTGCCTGCCCGGCGTGCCGCTCGAATACGGCAAGAGCATTACGGATGCCTGCATCAGCTGGGAAGATACCGTCGGATTGCTGGAACGTCTGGCGCAGGGCGTGCGGCAGCGCCGCGGTCAGAAGGTGCAGGCGTCCGCCTGACACCTGTGATTAATTCGTCATTGCGAGGATGCCTTGACCCGAAAGGGTAAGGTACCCGTAATGGACCCCGAAGGGGTTCTATGGGCGCAGTGACGCGGCAATCTCCGGCAGTTGCTACTGCTCTATGAGAGTATCCCTAAGTTTTTAACCGCTTGCGTTCCCACTCCAGGGACGTTTTCACAATAAAATCCAGATCATCGTACTTCGGTTCCCAACCCAGCACACTGCGGGCTTTTTCCGCTCTGGCAATCAATATCGGCGGATCGCCGGCGCGGCGCGCTTCTTCCTTCACCTTGATCGGCGATCCACTGACCCGATTCACGGCATCGATCACTTCACGCACACTGTAGCCATGGCCGTAGCCGCAGTTGAGGGTGACCGACTCGCCACCGGCAGCCAGGTAGTCCAGTGCCTTGATGTGCGCATCGGCCAGGTCGTCGACATGAATATAATCGCGCACGCCGGTGCCATCGGGAGTCGGATAATCGGTTCCGAATACATAAAGCTGTTCGCGCTTGCCGACGGCGACTTCGGCAGCCACCTTGATCAGCAGCGTAGCCTTCTCGGTGCTCTGCCCAATCTCTCCCTCGGGGTCGGAACCGGCGACATTGAAATAGCGCAGGATGACGTGGCGCATACTGCTGGCCTTGCCGAGGTCGCGCAGCATCATTTCGCTCATCAGCTTTGAGGTGCCATAGGGATTGATCGGCGCGAGCGGGCTGTCTTCGGTGCAGTAGGGGCTGTCCGGGACGCCGTACACAGCGGCCGTGGAGGAGAAGATGAAATGCTTCACCGCAGCCCTGGAACAGCATTCCAGAAGCGTGCGCGTGCAACAGGTGTTGTTGCCGTAGTACTTCAAGGGATCCTCGACCGATTCCGGCACGATGGTGTGGGCCGCGAAGTGCAGCACAGTGTCGATCCGGTGCTGTTCCAGGACCCGACTCACCAGCTCGCGATCGCCGGTATCGCCGACCACCAGTTCTGCGCCGCGGACTGCGTCGGCGAACCCGGTCGACAGGTTATCCAGTACCACCACATCCTTGCCGGCTCCGGCCAGCAAACGTACTACATGACTGCCGATATAGCCGGCGCCCCCCGTTACCAGAATCTTGTTTTCTGCCACTTTCACTACCATTGTTTTGACTGATGATGCGGCATCATAAAGGCTGGCGAGCGCAGGTTCCAGCAGCACGCGGCCGCCGCGCTTGTCGCCGGCCGGTCATTTCGTGACAATGGCGGGTATGACATTCGGCAGTTTTCCGCTTTCCGTTGCGCCGATGCTGGACTGGACTGATCGGCACTGCCGGTATTTCCTGCGCCAGATCACGCAGCAGACACACCTGTACACGGAAATGATCACCAGCGGGGCACTGCTGCATGGCGACCGTGAGCGGCTGCTCGCGCATCATCCGGCCGAATATCCGCTCGCAATCCAGCTGGGCGGCAGTGAGCCGGAGTCGTTGGCGCGGTGTGCGGCATGGGCACAGCAGGCGGGTTTCAATGAAGTGAATCTGAACGTCGGGTGCCCGAGTGACCGGGTGCAGTCCGGCCGCTTCGGCGCCTGTCTCATGCTGGAGCCGCAGCGTGTGGCTGACAGCGTGGCGGCCATGCGTGCTGCGACTGACCTGCCAGTCAGTGTCAAGACCCGGATCGGTGTCGATCAGCAGGACAGTTTCGAAGCGCTGACGGAGTTTGTCGCCCGGCTTGCGGATGCCCGACTGGAGAAGTTGATCGTGCATGCCCGCAAGGCGTGGCTGAAGGGCCTCAGCCCCAAACAGAACCGGGAGATTCCACCGCTGCGCTATGACTGGGTCTACCGCCTCAAGCAGTCATTTCCCGATCTGGAGATCCACATCAATGGCGGCATCAGGACCCTCGATGAAACCGCTGTG
>JAGXGS010000054.1 GCA_024636585.1 Thiogranum sp.
ACCGGGTAATCCCGACCGGCCTCCAGCAGCAGGGGAATGACCAGCAGACAGTAAGGTGCGTTCATCTGATCAGCCTGAGCGAGCGCGGATTTCTTTATGCGCGGGTGAAGAATCGCTTCAAGTTGTTTGCGTTTTTCGCTGTCTGCGAAAATGCGTTTGCGCAATGCGGGTCTATCAAGGTGCCCGCCAGGGTCCAGTATATCAGCGCCGAACACTGCGACGATTTCCTGCAGGGCCGGTGTGCCTGGCTCGACCAGTTCACGCGCAACGATATCGGTGTCGATTATCGGGGCGCCGAGTTCCGCGAAACGGCGCGCAACTTCACTCTTGCCACTGCCGATTCCGCCGGTCAATGCAATACGCAATCGACAGCCCATATCAGCCGGTCATACCTGTCCAGCGTAGATAGGTGCCGGAAATCGGTTCTCCCCACAGCAGGACGATCCACCCCGCGATAGCAAGGTACGGACCAAAAGGCATCGGTTGATGCCGGTCCCGGCCCTGAAGCGCTATCATGGTGCCGCCGAGTATTGCGCCTACTGCAGAGGAAAGCAGGACAATCATAGGCAAGGCCTGCCAGCCCAGCCAGGCACCCAATAATGCCAGGAGCTTGAAGTCGCCAAAGCCCATGCCTTCCTTGCCGGTGACCAGCTTGAATACCTGATACACCAGCCATAGAGAAAGGTAGCCGGCGACTGCGCCGATGAGAGCGAACCGAGTGTCTGCGAATACCGGAAACAGACTGAGGACTAGACCTAGCCAAAGAAATGGCAAGGTAATGGAGTCCGGCAGCAGTTGATGGTCGATATCAATGACACTCAGTGCTATTAGAGCCCAGGTCAGAAGCAGCGCCGCTCCGGCCTGCCAGCCGAAACCGAAATGCCAGGCGACCACTGCAGACAGTACGGCAGTCAGCAGTTCGATAGCAGGATAGCGAATTGAGATCGGATGGCGGCACGACGAGCATTTGCCGCGCAACCAGAGGTAACTCAATATAGGGATGTTTTCATAAAAGCGGATACGGTGTTTACATTCCGGACATCGCGAAGCGGGAGTTGCCAGCGACAGGCGTGGACCGGCGGAGGAAGTATCACCGGTCTGCTCGCTACATTGCTCCCGCCAGTCGCGCTCCATCATGATGGGAAGGCGATGAATAACGACGTTCAGAAAACTGCCCACCATCAGACCGGCGACGAAAATCGTGCCGATAAAGACCGTCGGACTGTGTTCCAGTAAGGAAAGAAATTCCATCGAAGAAGAGTTTACCCCACGGCACTCCTGCCGTGGAGTTTTATCCTTTTGCTAGACTACGGCGCCCATTTTGAAGATCGGGAGGTACATGGCCACAACCAGGCCGCCCACCAGAACACCCAGTACCGACATGATCAGTGGTTCCAGGAGACTCGTCAGGCCATCGACCGCATCATCCACTTCCTGCTCATAAAAGTCGGCAACCTTTGCCAGCATCGCATCGAGCGAACCTGATTCTTCGCCAATGGCCACCATCTGAACGACCATGTTTGGAAACAATCCGGTTTGAGTCATAGCCAGCTGCAGTTGCTGACCGGTAGCGACGCTGTCCCGCATCTGCAGTATGCCGTCGCTGTAGAGCGCGTTGCCCGCCGCTCCCGCCACCGATTCCATGGCTTCCACCAAAGGTACGCCAGCAGCGAACATTGTCGACATGGTGCGGGCATAGCGGGCGATAACCGCCTTGGTCAGGATTTCACCAACAATCGGAATTTTCAGGCTGATTCTGTCCAGAAAATGGTTGAATTTCGGCGAGCGCTTTTTCCCCTCGATGAAACCGTAAGCGCCGGCACCGATTGCGAGCAGAACCATCCACCAGTTCGATTGCAGCCACTCAGACAGGTTGATGACCATCTGCGTGAATGCAGGCAAATCCGCGCCAAACCCGGCAAACAGGTCCTGGAACTGCGGGACCACGAAAATCAGCAGGATTGAAGTTACTATGAGCGCCACCACGATAACGGCCGTTGGATAAAAGAGTGCCTTTTTTATCTTGGCTTTAAGAGCCTCTGTCTTTTCCTTGTAGGTGGCTATCTTGTCCAGCAGTGTTTCGAGAATACCGGCCTGTTCACCGGCATGAACCAGGTTGCATACCAGTTCATCAAAATGTAGTGGCTGCTTCCTGAACGAGTCGGCGAGGGTCGTTCCGGACTCGACTTCGCTCTTGACGTTAAGAATGAGTTCCTGCATGCCGGGATTGTCATGCCCGCGACCGATGATTTCGAATGACTGAACCAGCGGCACGCCGGCTGACATCATAGTGGCAAGCTGACGCGCGAATACAGCGATGTCCTTGGGGACGATCTTTTTCGATTTTCCGGCGGAGAAAAGTGTCGATTTTTTCCGCACCTTGAGCGGACTGATGCCCTGGCGGCGCAGATCGGCTTTGACCATGGCGGGATTGGCTGCACGGCTCTCGCCCTTTACCCTGGAGCCTTTCCTGTCAGTGCCTTCCCAGATGAAAACGCCGTTTTTGATTGCTGCTTGAGCCATGGTTTAATCCTTGGTCACTCGATTGATTTCTTCAAGACTGGTAACCCCGTCACGCACCTTCTTGAGCCCGGATTCACGCAGATCCGCTATACCTTCTTTTCTGGATTGATCGGCTACCTGTATTGCATTGCCGTTGTCCATGATGATGCGTCCGATCGCTTCGGATACCGGCATAACCTGATAGATGCCGACACGACCTTTGTAACCGTCCGCGCATTGGTCACAGCCCACTGGTCCAAATAGCGTCACCTTGTCCAGATCTTCTTCCTTGATGCCCTCTTCCAGCAATGCCGCTTTCGGAATATCGACCGGCTTCTTGCAGTTGTTGCACAGGCGCCGCGCCAGCCGCTGCGCGATAATCAGATTTACAGATGACGCGATGTTGTAAGGCGGCACGCCCATGTTGGCGAGGCGGGTCAACGTCTGCGGTGCGTCATTTGTGTGCAGCGTAGACATGACCATATGCCCCGTCTGAGCAGCCTTAACGGCAATTTCGGCTGTTTCGAGATCTCGAATTTCACCAACCATGATGATATCCGGATCCTGGCGGAGGAAGGCGCGCAATGCCGAGGCGAAGGTCAACCCGGCCTTGGGGTTCATGTTGCACTGATTTATGCCGGCAAGGTTGATTTCGACCGGGTCTTCGCACGTTGAAATATTGCGGTCTGCGGTATTCAGGATATTCAGACCGGTGTAGAGCGACACGGTTTTACCCGAGCCGGTGGGTCCGGTCACCAGAATCATTCCATACGGCTTGTTCAGATTTTCAAGATAAAGCTGTTTCTGCTCTTCCTCATAGCCGAGTGCATCTATGCCGAGTTGGGCGCTGGTTGGATCGAGAATACGCAATACGACTTTCTCACCGAACAGCGTGGGACATGAGTTGACACGGAAATCGATAGCGCGTTTTTTGGAGATCGCCATTTTGATACGCCCGTCCTGCGGGACCCGGCGCTCGGCGATATCCATTCTGCTCATAACCTTGATGCGGGAAACCAGGCGCGTGGCCATGGCGACAGGGGGTGAAGCGACTTCTAGCAAAACACCGTCCTGCCGAAATCGAATGCGGAATGTTTTCTCGTAGGGCTCGATGTGAATGTCGGAAGCCCCTTTGTTTATCGCGTCAAGAAGCACCTTGTTGACGAAGCGAACGACTGGCGTGTCGTCGATGTCCGCGTCCATCTTGTCATCGGCGCGCTCGTCCTCATCTCCGCCACTGATCTCCAGGTTGTCGAGATCATCATCCAGCAGGTCGCCCATGGTGCTGGTGTTGCTGTCCAGCGCGCGTTCGATCGACAGGGTCAGCTTGTCTTCTTCAACCAGAATGGTCTCGGTGCTGATGCCGGTATGAAACTTGATCTCGTCCAGCGCCTGCAGATTGGTTGGATCTGACAGAGCAACGAACAGTCGATTACCACGTTTGAACAGCGGCAATGCGTGATGCTGGCGGATCAGTTTTTCGTCGACCAGTGAAACCGGAGCCGCGTCGAAATCCATGGCGCTGATGTCGAACAGAGGTACACCGAATTCCTGGCACGCCGAGTAGGCGATCGATGCGCTGTCGAGTAATTTGTTTTCTACAAGATAAGTGACGAAAGGAGTGCGCTTCTTTAGCGCCTTTTCCTGGATCTCCACCGCCAGTTCCTGGGCAATCAGGCCATCAACGACCAGCCGTTTGGCGAGGCCGCTGAGGTGGGCAATTGGATTTGAAGTCACCATGTCCGAAAAATATCCTTATTAAATCGATACTTCCGTGATCTACAGCACAATTTTTACCGTGTATCCGGACAGTGTTGCAAAGAAAAAAACCTGGCCCCTGCGGTTGAGTAACACCTTGGGTTTCCACGGACTAGTGTCGTCAATTGCGCCGGAAACTTTATGTCCGGTGGGGCGTTAGATAGCGCTCGCGTTGCGACCAACGAACGGCCGCAGCTTAGCATGGGGAGATATGGGATTCTGTCAGCTATGGCTCACAGCATCTACTGCTGCTGACAAGGCTTTAGGCTGTTTCAGTGCTCAATGTTTCTGGCGCCGGGCTGAGCGTCCGATTAAACATCTTGCACCGCTGATAAGCTGCCCGAAGCATCTGGCGACCGGGCGCAGGCAATCGATCGCCCAGTTCTGAAAATAGTAGTCGCCCCGGAGCAGTAACGGGGTGTTGCGCATTGACGCCTGGCCAAAATACACCAGGTTCCGGGGCAGTATTTTTGCAAACTCCAACCAGCTTACCTTTTTGTCGAAAGTATCCCAATCATCCAGACCGTTGGCATAGGCTGATTTCAGGAACCAGGGGACATTCAGTTTGTGGGCGTTAACGAGATGATAGATCTGTAGTCCGGGGTCAAAGCCGATATGCATGCCGCTTTTCCGCATGCGCACCTGGAGCAGTACTTCTTCCCCGTAAGAGATGCTTTCGCCGGACATGCCGATTTCGGGAGAAAACCCGCCTAGCGATTCCAGCACCGCCTTCTTTACGACCATGACACCTCCCGAGACGTACCCGGATGCCAAGGTGCCGATATCTTCCCGCTCTGGCGGTTTGGAGCCATACGAATCCTTATACCACTTCGGCTTTCCGTACTTGTACCACGGGTGGTAAATTCCGCCAAAACAGTCGAAATCGTAGTGCTGGATGACGTGCAGGATTCGTTCGATATAATTTTGAAATGCCTTTGCATCGTCATCGATATAACAGATCCAGGGGCTATTGGCTTCCTGATACCCGGTGTTCCTTGC
Source organism: Thiogranum sp. (assembly GCA_024636585.1). GTDB lineage: Bacteria > Pseudomonadota > Gammaproteobacteria > DSM-19610 > DSM-19610 > Thiogranum. Next base: position 5,260 of record JAGXGS010000054.1, read on the forward strand.
GTGACTCAATCCTTGCCTGGGTTCGTGAATATAGCGGAAATTCCTGTTTCGTTCAGTGAACGAGCGGCAGACAGCTTCCGTATCATCGTTCGAGTTGTTGTCGACAATTATCACTTCAAACAGATCCGGGTCCGCCGTTTGTTCAGACAGGCTTTTCAGGCACTCTGGCAGCAGGTCAGCACGGTTATAGGTGCAGACTACAAGGGATATGGCAGGGTCAGCTTGCGGCATGATCGATCGCACATCTGAGGAAGAGTTTTAGAGACGCGACTGGCGACGCCATGAGGTGCCCCGAAAATGGCGACTCTCTCCAGGTTTTCCATGCGCCCAAACCACGTGTAGATGTGTAGCATGCACGATAGAGGCGTGACGCAAGTTCATGACTGAATTCAGGCTCCGGGAATATGCCTGTGCTGCAGTTCGCGGAGCGCAGCGTTCTCAGCCAGTCATCCACCCGCGCCAGTAGTTCTGGATTATTGCCGAAACGCCAAGTGCTGATCGCCCGATGCAGGCTTAAGCTCTCCGGCGTTATTGAAAGGCCAAGACTTTGCAGCAATCGCTCGCGCACACGATCAGCGGCTTGCTGTTGTGCATCCGGATGCAGGCTGCCGATCTGCTTCTCATGTATCCGGTAGTGCAATAATACTTCAGGGTAGTTTGCCAGTTCCATATGTTCTGCACAACGTACCCAGAAATCATAATCCTCTGCCCGCAAATAGCGAGTGTCATAGCGTAGCTGATGGCGTTCTATCTCGCTCATGCGCATGATCACCGATGGGTGCGGTATGCATGATTCGAACAGGAGCCGGCAGCGAATTTCTCTGTCTGTACAAGGAAAAGTCCATGTGTGGGTGGAGGTGCCTATGGTTTTAACAAACGAGCCGCAGATACCTGTTTCCGGCTGGCGGTTCATAAAATCTACGAGATTTTCCAGGCGTGTGGAAACGCATATATCATCGCAATCCATCCGGACCAGGTAAACGCCTTGTGCTGCCTGAATGCCCCGGTTCAGGGACTCTTCAATGCCTTCGTTTCGGGTGTTGTGCAGCAGACGAATTCTCTGATCCGCAAAGGATCCGATGATCTCAACGCTCTGATCACTGGATCCGTCGTTGATTATCAGTAATTCGAAGTCGGGAAAAGTCTGCCCGAGCACGCTATCGATCGCTTCGCGAAGGTGTTCCTCACCATTGTGAACTGGCATCAATACGGTAACTATCGGGCGTGAAGTCGCGATATGGGTCATGCCCTACAGCCGAGTCCAGTCTGCTGGGATAAGGTCGGAGGTGTCTTTATCCACTGAGTTGAACCAGTGTTTCGGTGCAATCACCTGGCGCTCCGGGTGAGAATTAAGCCACGCCGCCCACCAGCTGAAGGAGCTGTTGGCGATGATGTTGTGTCGGCAAAGACTCATCAGTCGCATGTCTTCGTGGGCATGATCTGAATCATTGTGGCTAACGTAGGTATGAGGGTAATCAGGAGCGAGATGCTCGCGCGCCCAATCCGGCTCATCGGAAAAAATATAAAAATGCGCGTCAGGTATCCGGTCGTTCATCAATGTCATTGCGGTTTTGTAGTATTCCATGCTGCAGTTGCCATGATGTGCACGGGTTTTCGGGTCATTTATGTAATCGCCGCAACGCAAGTGTACGGAAATAGAATTATCGGCACTGATACGGGATGCAATTTCTGCATTAAGTCCGTCAGGTGAATGCCGGAATGCAAATTCACGTCGGATGATCGCTTCAATCTCGTTGAAGTATCGAGGGCTTTGCCAGTAGCCCTCAATGCGAACATTGCCTCGACAACCGAGTAGTTCGGATTCAAACGCGAATCCGGTTTCCTTTATGATGGCCGGCGCTGTCCCGAACCACTTACCAAACCTATCCCGCAGTGTAAATGCGAACAGCTCCAGGCGTGTGGCGACACTGTTGTCAGCTATGCGAAAATATCTCAGCGCATAATCTCGTGAGCCATAGCGGAAGAGCGGGCGGAGGTCCAGTTTCAGTTTCTGGTTTATCCGATATGCCAGACCGCGCCCGGCCGCGTACTGAAACATCTGATTTCCCATGCCACCGTTTAATGAACTGATAATCAACTCAGTGCGATCCGTGTTAAAACAGCTGCATTAGAATGATCATGCTTCCGTTCTCCCGTTCTTCTCGGCTAACACATGATATCCGTAACAAAGCAAATCATCTGACCCGGAATCGCGCATGCTGCAGCGCTTCAGAAAGCTTAGAAGAACCTTTGTAGCAAAGCGTTCGATCATCCGTGTATCAGAGCGGGCATAGCGTTCTGAAATCGAGGGTACGCGTTGTAACTCCTGTGCCAGGAACTCAAAGTAATTCCCATTGCTGACTAATTCCTGAATAGTAAAATCATTCGAACCAAGCACATTCTGATAGTAGTAGCGATTAAACCCAGAAGAGAAGTGAAACGGCGCGAAATGTGTAAGACTGCAAAAAGGCGCCGTGAGAATGAGTCGGCCACCAGGACGTAAAAGGCGCGAGAATTCGCGGATCGCTGCATTCGGATCCGGCAGATGTTCCAGAACTTCAGTGCACAGTATTGCATCAAACGACAGATCGGGTTCGGGAATGCTGCTAATATCGCAGATGATATCCAGCCCCTGCTGATCCCAGACTCCCGTCTGCAGACCCACCCCGTCGCCACGTCCGTCATAACTGGCGAAATCCTGTGCAACATAGTTCAGATGCGTGCAGGCGCTACGGTATCGGCGTTCACCCGCGCCAGCGTCCAGAATTCTATGGCCTGCCGGGATATCCGCGAGGGTCTGGACCACCCATTCGTGGCGGGTGCTTTCGTTTTGCGTTCCAACAGACATCATCGTGGTCCCCGTGACTTGCGAAACCAGAAGCATCCGCAGCCATACGCCTGTCGATCCGCGAGTTCACTGCTCGCATTCACTATCAGTCCCTCCGTCGGATCATCCGGAATCAGGGAAAACTCGAGAAGTTCGAGGTTATCGAACTGGCGGATGATCTGCTGGTAGCTATAAATGCGATGAGCATTGAACGCGATTCTGGGTTGCCCGACGGGCACAACAAATAAAAGATTGCCATCAGGCGAGAGGACGCGGGCCAGCTCGGACATAGCAGCAAGATCAGCATCCGGTGCGATAATGTCTCCATAGCGGCCAAGTCCGATGTGTTCGATGACATGCATGCATGACAGAGACGAAATAGAATTATCAGCAAAAGGCAGCGCAGTCAGATCCACGTGACCGATTACCAGATTATCCAACTGAATGGCGGGTGGGCGGTAATCATAGAATCGGACTGGAATAAAGGCCGAGACAAGCGTAGCAAAATAGATATAAGAGGATATGTCGACATGTTCGACTACATTCTGGCTGGCCAGAATGCGTGCTGCCCAGGCAGTGTGGTAGACGTAGTGGCGATCGAACGCTGTCTTTGGCGTTTTGTCGGCGAGACAGGGATGTCGATCTTTCCAGCGAAGGACAAACCGATCAGAGTTGCTGCGCAAACGAAATGTCAGGTAGTCGCGATAATACAAAGCACGATTGCGGATTGCAGAGGCGAGCCGGTTGATCGACATGCTAGCTATCATCGCTCACGGAACTGCAGCGTTAATAGTGATATCAGCCGGAACAAAAGCTCCGAGCTTGTCTCGATGATGCTTTAGGAAGGGTATCAAATCACGCTCTGTAACATAGAGATCAGATAGATCGAAGAACAGTAGGTGTTCGCTGGAAAAGATCGTCTCCGCAGCTATGGCAATATCCACAGACAGCGAATAGTTTCCAGGCGGGAGGTGGTGGTTGTTTAGTGCAATGTCCAGAATATTTGCTTCGCCTTGAGGCAGCATCACGGTGCAGCGCGTTGTTACCAGGCGCGAGCCAAGCGTGTTCCATATGCCGAGTACAACGGTGACCTGATCCACGACTGTCTTGCATGAAATGCCGAAAGAGAAGTGCAGTGGCCTGTTGAACCCGGCCGCGAGCTTGTCATGACAGAACGTAATATTGTTAATGAAAAGTCGGTCTGAGCGTGTTTTTATATCGCCGGATTGGCTAGACGATTTTCTGTCGCTGAAATACGCAGCAACGACATCCGCAGTATTGCCACTTTCAGTCAGCTCGCCGTTGACCAGCAGTATACTGCGGTCGGTCATTTTCTGGATCAATCCCATGTTGTGACTCACGAAGATAATCGTCCGGCCCTTCTTTCCGACTTCGTCCATTTTACCCTGGCATTTGTTCTGGAAGTGCTGATCACCTACTGCAAGCACTTCATCCAGTATCAGGATCTCCGAATCCAGGTTGGCTGCGATCGCAAACGCCAGGCGCACATACATGCCCGAAGAGAAACGTTTGACGGGCGTATCAAGGAACTTCTCGACTTCGGCGAGATCGACGATCGCATCAAAGCGTCTGCGAATTTCTTCACGCTTCATGCCGAGTATCGCGCCGTTCAAAAAGATATTTTCCCGACCGGTAAGTTCCGGATGAAAGCCAGTGCCCACCTCCAGAAGACTGGCGACTCTTCCGCGAATACGGACTTGTCCCTCTGTAGGTTCGGTGATGCGGCTGAGCACCTTGAGCAGGGTCGATTTCCCGGCGCCATTACGGCCTATGATTCCTACACGTTCGCCTTGCTCGATCGTCAGATTAATGTCTTTTAGCGCCCAGAATTCTTCTATTCCTGAAGGCCGCTGCCGTTCTTCTTCCCGGTGCACAAGTTTGTCAACGGCGCGATGCATGGTACGCATGATTTCATCGCGTAGTGAAAGATACCGGTCCTGTTTCTGGTGGCGGATAAGGTATCTCTTGCCGAGGCCTTCTATCTGTATTGCGGTGCTCATGTTTTCAGATTACATCCGCGAATGAGCGTTCAGTGTTGAGGAAGTAGCGGACACCGATAGCAAACAGCGTAAGTCCCAGTCCAACGGAAAGCGCAAAGCCCGGCCAGTAAATGCTCGTATCGCCGCCCAGAATAGCCCAGCGGAATCCGTCGATGACGCCAACCATTGGATTGATCGAGTAGAGCAGGCGCCATTGCTCAGGGATCACGGCGCTGCTGAAACCGACGGGCGAAACGTAGAGGCCGAGTTGTACGATAAAGGGAACGATGTGGCGAAAATCGCGGTACTTGACGTTTAACGCGGAAATCAGAAAGCCTATGCCCATCGATGTGACGGCTGCCAGGATCAGCAGCAGCGGTAACAGCGCGAATTTCCAGGTGGGATAGAAACCGTACCAGGCCATCAGCATTAACAGTAAAACGAAGGCAATAAGAAAATCGACCAGACTTACGACCATACTTGTGGTGGGAAGGATAATGCGCGGGAAATAAATTTTTGACACCATCGCGGCATTGCTGATCAGGGTGTTACTGCTTTCCGATACGGTATTGCTGAAGAACTGCCAGGGTAACATTGCAGCAAAAACGAGTATCGGGTACGGGACACCGCCGTCGGGCAATTTGGCAATCTTCCCGAATATCACCACAAATATCGCCATGGTCAGGACCGGGCGCAGGACGCTCCATGAGATGCCAAGAATGGTTTGCTTGTAACGCACCAGAACATCCCGCCAGGCGAGGAGCAGGAACAGTTCGCGGAATTCCCATAGCTCGCGAATGACGCCCTGTATCGGTTTACCGCGCCGGATGAGTAATTCACGATCAGGCATGGGGTAACACCATTTGCTTGAAATACACCATGCCATCGGCATTTTCCACAGAGCCGCCGATCAGGACTCTGCGCAGGCAGCCCGGATAATGGCGATACTGCCTGGGCTGGAGTACCTGTCGCGAAATTCCGGCAGAACCTGACTGCATGATTTAATCGGACTCCCCGGCATCAGGGTTTGATTGCTGATCGCGCGCCGTAAAACGGTGATCCTGATCGGCGCCCCGGTAGTGCAGCGCGGATATCTGCTCCGAAAGGATACCGATGAGGAATACCAGTATCGACGTGGTAAACATCAGCGCCGACATATTGGTGAAACTGTGATAGAGATAGTACGTGTAGGAGTAATACACCAGTCCGACCATGAACGATAGCAGGCTGATGGGCAGAAAGAATCGCATGGGGGAGAACAGCGCGCCGATCTTGATAATGATGAGCAGAAACCGGGTTCCGTCGCGGACCATCCGTATTTTGCTTTTCCCGGCTCTTTTATCGGCGCGAATCGGGACATAGGCGACAGGGAGTCCGGAGCGAAAGAATGCCATGGTACTGGTGGTTGGATAGGAAAATCCGTTCGGCAACAGGTAAAGGAATTTTCTGAAATGTCGAGCCCGCACTGCCCGAAAGCCGGAAGTCAGGTCCTTGATATTATAACCGGTCATGATTGACGCCAGACTATTATAGATGTTGTTCGCCAGGCGCCGTCCGATGGACGCCTGGGTGTCGCTCTGTCGCGCGCCAACCACCATGTCATAGCCTTCCGCGAATTTGTCCAGCAGTCCCTGAATATCTCCCGGCCGGTGCTGGCCGTCTGCATCCATAAACACCAGAACATCGCCAGTCGCTGCGCGGCTGCCTGATTTGATCGCGGCACCGTTCCCCATGCTGTAGGGGTGATGGATCATTTTCACGCCGTGTTGCTGGCAGATCGCTGCTGTGTCGTCTGTGGATCCGTCGTCAACGACAATGATCTCGAATTCGGGGTGCAGCTCCTTGATGCGCGGCAGCAGCGCGGGAAGGCTGAGGGCCTCGTTTTTGGCCGGAATGATAATGCTGACTCTTTGTTGCTCCATGAACTTTCACGTCGTGTGGCCGGGTTTAGCGGACTATAACGGTAGCGGACTCCGGTTGGTAGCGATGCGACCGGCTTATTGCCTGGAGGCAGCCAGTTCGCGCAGCAGCGATTCGATATACGGGTTCATGGTCTGTTTTTCGCGCCAGTCGATACGCGGATGTTGCTGCGCCGACAGCAGAAATTGGCGAGCGCTTTCCGGTTTCCCCTGGCGACCATAGAGTACCGCAACATCGAGCGCCGTTGCGAGTCGCGGACGCGCCCTGAAAGCCGCCTCCAGCGCCTGGGTCGCCGCCGGCAGATTCCCGTCCCCTGAGTGAACCTGTGATTTCATGGTCAGGATCAGGCCGCGCTGCCCGGACAGATACGCATTGGTCTGGGCGGCGTTCAGAAGAGCCAGCAACTCCTGTGTTGAAACAGTTGGGCAGTCTCCGCCGGATTGCACATTGACCAGCCGGCTCAGGAATAGCACAAGTTCATTCTTCTCGGTGTGCTGGCCAGCGATGCGCTGCACGGCATCGCTGATGGCGGGCCCCTGTTCATCGAGGAAACAATGCGCCTCCAGCGCACCGATGAGCGGAACTGCGCTCCCAGGCCAGCGTTCGGCAGCACCGCCATGTATTTCGGCGGCCTGGCTGGCATAACCGCGCTTTATCAGCGCGTCGGCATAAAGATATGTGAGCCGGCGGGAGTCCGGGTGGGAAAGCGACCAGGTGGCGGCCTGCAGGAGCGGATTGCCCCAGAGCCGGGCTTCCTGGTGAGTGATTACAGCGATCAGGCACAGATAGGCGGAAAAGCTAACCACTACAACGGACCTGATCGGGCTCTCTTCCAGTTGGCGTAGTGCGCGAGTGGCATAATAAACCAGCGCAAAGGCCGGTCCGAACAGGGCAAGATAGTTGCGGTGTTCGAAATACAGTTCCAGCGGAATGACGCTGGATTCCAGCAGGTGGGCGGCGAAGAACCACAGGATGGCAAACGCCAGTACCGGTTCTCTGCGGCGTAAAATAATGCCGCCGGTCATCAGTCCGGCAATACCCGCTACTGCGAAGAGCGTGCTGAGCGGATCAAAGAGCCCGCGCGATACGCGGAAATCATCGAATAACAGACCAAAGGCGCCGGGCGTCGGCAGCAGGATTTTTCCAAGGTAGTCGAACAGAATGCGAGCTTCTGTGAACAGCCGCTCCGCGAAGGTGAAGTCTCGCAGCGCATACTGGGCGCTGAAGCTCTGAAATTGCAACGCCAGGTAGCCCACCAGCAGCAGGGTGGGCAGCACCAGGAACAGGCCGCTCCAGATCCGCCAGGAAGCCGGCCGCTGCACCTGACCGAGCAGTGTGAATTCGATCACCAGAACCAGCAGTGGCATCAGCGCCACGTTTTCCTTGCTGAGAACTCCGAGGCCAAGGCCAGTGATAATCCCGAGGGTCATGAAGCTGTAGGCGCGGCGGATATTGTTCTGTAACGCCGACTCACGCCCGAGCAGGTACAGGCGCAGCCCCAGCAGCATAAACAGCGCCGACAGTTCCGTCATGCGTTGCACGACGTACAGCACCGTTGAAACCTGCAGCGGATGCAGCACCCATAGCGCCGCCGTCGCAAGCGGAATCCAGGTCGCGGCGCGCGTATCCTGCTGCAGACGCAGCAGCGCTCGCACTACCGTAAAGATAAGCCAGCCGTTGAGGAGGTGGATGAGGATATTGACGATCTTGAAAGCGCCAGGATTGCCCGGCCAGTCGCTGTATTGGGCAGCAAAGGACGCCAGGCTCAGGGGGCGACCCAGGGTACTGGACAGGCCATTGAGCACATAAGCCAGTGTGCTTTCCAGCCCCGGCGTCCGGGTGAGTGTGGCGAGTCCCTGGAGATTGTTGTAGTCATCGAAGAGGAAGCCGCCGCTGATGCCGGCGGAGAACAGCCAGAATGCACCGGCCAGAACGGCCAGGAGCAGCAGGTATTCGGTTTGTCGTCTGGTCAGTGGCATGGTCATAAAAAAACAGCTACCGCGAACGGTAGCTGTTTAGCGTCTATCCGTTAAGGTCCGAGTCGGACTTTAGCGGCAAGCGGCCGGAAGATATTTGGCATCTACTGTGCCTGCGCGGCAGGTCCACATGTTTCCGTCAGCAGTAGTAAGTTCCACTGACAGACCGCTAATGAGTGAGGAGACGCCCGTAGTGTCCATGGTCGCAGTGACCAAGAAACCCAGACCACCCGCCGCGCCTGTCAGCGTTTCAACATACTTGCCCTCCTGCTGCGTAACCACCTCGTTAAACGAGGCGCCGGTCGGCCAGGAACCCTTGTCTGCAAAGTATTCGGCCACCGGAGTCTTGGCGCCACTCATCAGCGTGACAGCCTCAGTCGCCTGTGAGCGGGCAATGTAATCGCTGTAGGCCGGAATCGCGATAGCAGCCAGAATACCGATGATCGCAACCACGATCATAAGTTCGATAAGTGTAAAACCCTGTTGCATTTTTTTCATGAGTCAATCCTCTAGAACGTTAACGTATTGTCAAATAGCGTTGTGGAGCAGAAGTCTCGCGGTACGCTGGATCGCCTTCCCTACGATAATCACGAACCGTTCAACCTGGCTGTCCCTGTCATAGCAGCTAGCGTGCCAGTTCCCGAACGCCTGAACGGTGAATGTGGCGGCGCGCCGTCAGGGTTCTTTAAAATACTTCCAGAACAACTGGATGCCGTGCGAAAGCGGGGTCAGCAGGGGTGTTTCATGGCGGAACCTCCGTGTCAAAAGCCGGTCGATCATCCGTGATCGATGGCGTCAGTGTGACCTGATGTGTAGTCCGGGGTGACCTGTAGCGTCACTTCGGCCTATTCGAGTCCGAGTTTCTTCAGCCGGTAGCGCATGGCGCGAAACGTGATTCCGAGCAGTCTGGCGGCGGCGGTCTTGTTGTTGTCGGTCTGCTCCAGTGCCTGGAGGATTGCCTGTCGCTCGACCTTCTCCAGGTAATCTTCCAGTTGCACGCCTTCCGGTGGCACTGAGTCGCTGCCGCTGTCCGTCGTGGCGCTGGCGTCCGGCATCGGCAGTTGCAGGTCTTCGGGTGTGACCTGTTCTCCATCACACAACGTCAGGGCCCGTTCCAGGATATTCTCCAGTTCCCTGACGTTGCCCGGGAAGCTATAGCGCTGCAGCGCCTCGAGAGTATCCGGACGCAGCATCGGGTGTGCCTCCTGGTGAGATTCCGCCAGCTTGTTCAGGATGTGTTCCGCCAGCTGTGGAATATCCTCGCGGCGCTGGCGCAGGCTCGGCACCTTGAGTTCGATTACATTGATGCGGTAGTAGAGGTCCTGGCGAAAGTCGCCGCGTTCGACCAGGCGGGCAAGATCCTTGTGGGTGGCGGACAGGATGCGTACATCGACGCTGATCTCTTTCTGTTCGCCCACCGGCCGCACTGCCTTTTCCTGGATGGCGCGCAGCAGCTTGACCTGCATGTGCAGGGGCAGTTCGGCAACTTCGTCCAGGAACAGAGTGCCGCCATCGGCCGCCTGGAACAGACCTTCCTTGTCACTGATGGCACCGGTGAAGCTGCCCTTCCTGTGACCGAAGAACTCGCTCTCCATCAGCTCGCCGGGGATAGCGCCGCAGTTGACCGGCACGAAGGGCCGGTCATTGCGCGGCCCCCGGGAATGGATCAGGTTGGCGACCAGCTCCTTGCCGGTGCCGGATTCGCCACTGATATATACGGGTGCCTGGCTGCGCGCCAGCTTGGCTATGGTGTGGCGGATGGTCTGCATGACTGCGGAATCGCCCAGCAGCGTATCGCGGCTGCGGCGGTCGCGGTGTGTGGAATCGCCAAGTTTGATAGCGCCACTCACCAGGTTGCGCAATGCCTGCAGGTCCACCGGTTTGGACACAAAATCGAAGGCCCCGGCTTTCAGGGCCTGCACGGCGGTTTCCATGTTGCCGTGTGCGGTGATGACGGCTACTGGCGTCTCGACATGATTTGCCTGGATCATTTCCACCAGTTCCAGTCCGTTGCCGTCGGGGAGCCGCATGTCGGTCAGGCACAGGTCGAACTTCTGTTCCTTCAACAGCGCGCGCGCTTCACTCAGGGTCGCTGCCGAGCGGGTAGCGATATTCATGCGTCCCAGCGTCAATTCCAGCAGTTCGCGGATATCGGGTTCGTCGTCGACGATCAGTGCCAGGGGTGTGGTCATGCGCGTACTAAAGCATAAATATCAGTAGGGAGGCAAAAGCGATCTTTACACATTGGGTTCTACTGCGAACTGCATGCGGAAACAGCTGCCGCCTCCGGTAACCGGGTGATAGGTCAGGCTGGCGCGATTGATCTCGCACAGCTCGCGCGCGATGTAGAGACCAAGACCGGTTCCCGATCCGGCGGTCGTAAAAAACGGCTCGAACATCTGCTCGGCGACTGCCGGTTCGATACCCGGCCCGTTATCGGTGACATCCAGTCGCACGATGCCGGCATCGTTCCGGCGCGCCTGCAGGATGACCGTTCCCGCCTCGCCGGCGTGCCGGAATGCGTTTTGGCACAGGTTGGTGAGCAGTTGGTGCAGGTGCCCGGCATCCACCTCGATGCTGATGTCGTCGGGTTCCACATCGATCGATAGCCGCTCTGCCGCCAGGTGCTCGCTTTCCACCAGTTCGTCACGGAACTGTCGGAGCCACTGGGCCAACTCGAGCGCCTGCGGCCGGCTTGCCGAGCGACGGGACAACTGCAGTACGTTCTCGATGACGCTGTTGAGGCGGCGCGTGTGATTGCCAATGATCTCGGTCAGGCGCCGATCGCCGGGATTCAGCTGTTCCGATTCCGCGAGCAATTGTGCGGCGTGGCTGATGGCGCCCAGCGGATTGCGAATCTCGTGCGCGATGCTCGCAGTCAGTCGTCCCAGCGACGCCAGTTTCAGTTGCTGAGTTTGGCGGGCGAGGCGGGCACTGTCTTCCAGGAAGATAAGTGCGCCGCTGCCCTGTGCAGTCGCAACCCGGCTGATGCGCGGCAGCAGCGCACTGCCGGTGACCGGCGACTGAACCGGCTCGGGCTGCCATGTGCTATCCCGTTGCCAGAGTTCCAGCTGCCGGGCCAGTTCCGGCATCACCTGTTCGAGACGAGCATTGCTTCCGGAGTCCAGTTTCAGCAGCTGCCGGGCGGTATCGTTGGCCAGACGCACCTGATGATCCGCATCAACGACCAGCACACCGGACTGGAGTTGCTGGATCACGTACTGGTTCAGCTGCTGGAGATTGGCCAGATCGATACCGCGCTGGCGGGCCAGCGATTCGCTTTCGCGGACCCGCAGGACCAGCACCTGGGCGAGCGCCGCCGTTGCGAACAATACCGCACCCATCAGCCCGGCCCGGGTGATGGTGCCGGCCCCGGCGCTGGTTTCCGACAGGTTTGCCAGACCGGTCTCGAACAATATCGCCAGCGTCGCCACGGCGGCGAACAGATAGGCCAGGCGGCCAGGTAACACCAGCGCACCGGTGGCGACAGCGATGACCAGCAATGCGGTGAAAGCACTGGTGACACCACCGGTGGCATGCATCAGCAGCGCAATGGCCCCGATATCGGCGAGAATCTGCAGCAGTGCCTGGACCTCATAGCTCGGCCAGTGCATACGCGTGGCAAAGCCGACGATCAGGCTGAAAACCAGGTAACTGAGCAATGTGGTGCTGAATAATCCGGGGAGGGCGACATTGAAAGGATCGTGTTCGCGCAGGGTGAAGAACAGAACGCTCAGCAGGCCCGCCAGGATCACGCGATAAAAAGTGAGTACGCGCAGCGGTTGCCAGGCTTTGTCGGGTGGCATCCTGCCCCGGGATACGGTCGCGGCAGCGGTCATTCAGTTAGCGGTCTTGGTCCCGGTGTTTGTCGCTGCAGTAATAGCGTTCACCTTTCTGGAGGGCCTGCTGGCGCGGTGTGTACACGCCACAGTGCTTGCAGCGCACCATGTCATCGACCTGTTTATCGGGCTTCTTCGCGATCGAAGAACCTCTCGCCAGGCGTATGAGAATCCACACCACCAGTGCGATGCCGAGGATGAAAATGAGAACGCGCATACCGAACATGCGGCGCATTATAGCGCATCGACCGGAGGCCGGCGTAGCGGTCTGTCATTGGGTCGATTTCTTGTCGCTTTGGCACAACGCTTTACTCTGACCCCGATTATTCTGGAGAATAGGTTCTTTACTACGGAGCGGACGCACCATGCACCTGCACGAATACCAGGCTAAACAGCTGTTTTCTGAATACGGGATTCCGGTTCCGCCGGCACGCATGATCGAATCGGTGCAGGACGCCGCTACGGCTGCAAAAGCGCTCGGGGGTTCGCGCTGGGTGGTAAAGGCCCAGGTTCACGCCGGTGGGCGAGGCAAGGCCGGTGGCGTGCAACTGGTCGACAGTGTCGAGTCTGTCGAGCAGGTGGCGGCGCGCCTGCTGGGCTCCCGCCTGGCGACCCGCCAGACCGGCAGCCCCGGCTTGCCGGTCCAGCGCCTGCTGATCGAGCCGACTGTCGAGATTGCGCGCGAGCTGTACCTGAGTCTGGTCGTCGACCGTGGCCGGGAACGCATCATGATCATGGCGTCGGCTTCCGGCGGTATGGATATCGAGGAAGTGGCGGCTCGTGATCCGCAGGCTATTTTACTGGAAGCCGTGCACCCGGCGGTGGGCCTGCAGGGTTACCAGTGCCGTAACCTGGCGTTCGGCCTGGGGCTGGGTGGCGATCAGATCAAGGCGTTCAGTCGTCTGCTCGCTGGACTCTACCGCCTGTTCGAGCAGAAAGACGCCAGCCTGGTGGAAATCAATCCGCTGGTGGTTACCGGCGCCGGCGATCTGCTGGCACTGGATGCCAAGCTCGACGTGGACGGCAATGCCCTGTACCGCCACCCGGATATCGGGGCGCTGCGCGACCCCGAACAGGAGGATGAAAAGGAACGCCGTGCCAGCGAACATGATCTGAATTACATCACTCTGGACGGCGACATCGCGTGCATGGTGAATGGTGCCGGGCTGGCAATGGCGACCATGGATCTGATCAAACTGCACGGTGGCGAGCC
>JAGXGS010000003.1 GCA_024636585.1 Thiogranum sp.
GTGAAGTCTTTCCTGATGGACAGTCACACCGTTGTCGGCGTTGGAAACATCTATGCCAATGAAGCACTCTTCATGGCCGCCATTCATCCGCAGCGCAGCGCCGGCCGCATTGGTGCCAGCCGCTATGACAGACTGGCGGAAGCAGTGAAATCCGTGCTGGCGGATGCAATTCGACAGGGTGGGACCACGCTGTGCGATTTCAGTGGCGGAGATGGCAAACCTGGCTATTTCAAACAGTCACTGCGTGTGTACGGGCGTACCGGCCAACCCTGCCCGAGCTGTGCTGCACCGATTCGCGAAAAGCGCATCGGCCAGCGCTCGAGCTTTTACTGCACGAGTTGCCAGAGGTAAGCGGCTTCTGACGCGCTAGCGCGCTGCGGCCGAACCGATACCGCGGGGATCGGACGCCACATCGACCCGGTTACGCCGGTAGTCCCAGTACAGAGCCTGCATATTCCCGTACTGACTCTCCAGTGCCTTGAATTCATGTCCCCTGGCACGCAAGTCATCGATTGCCTGATCACTGAGCGCACCCGGCTCGAATTCGATGAGGTCAGGGAGATACTGGTGATGGAAGCGTGGCAAAGAAACCCAGGATGCCGGCCCCTCACCCTGCGCCGCATCGAGGATACCGAGCAGCACCATGGTGATGATCCGGCTACCGCCGGGGGTACCAAGCACGCCTATACCCTCTTCACTCTCGATGAAAGTCGGGGTCATGCTGGACAGGGGCCGCTTGCCCGGTGCGATGGCATTCGCTTCCGCCCCGACCAGTCCATACGCATTGGGCGTACCGGGTCGTGCGGAAAAATCATCCATTTCGTCATTCAACAGCACGCCGGTACCAGGCGCCACAAAACCCGAACCGAACGGATAGTTAATACTCAGAGTGGCGGCGACCCGGTTGCCGTCGCGATCGAGAATGGAAAAATGCGTCGTATGATTGCCGGCGACGGCATCGATACCCGGGTTTGCCAGCAAACGGCTGGGGGTGGCGCGATCACGGCGAATCGAGGCACGCAAGCCGGCGGCATACACAGGATCGAGCAATCGCTCAACCGGGATCTGCACAAAATCAGGATCGCCAAGATATTCGGCGCGATCCCGATAGGCTCGCCGCATTGCTTCGACGACCAGATGCACACGCTCCGCTTCTCCGGCCTGCTCCAGATCGAAGCCCTCCAGAATATGCAGCATGGTCGCAAGGGCCACACCGCCCGAAGAAGGTGGCGGCGCGGATACGATGCGCATATCGCGATAGCTGAAAGTCAGTGCCGGTCGCTCGACGATCCGGTAATCCTGCAGATCCTCTTGGGTCCAGATACCGCCAGCGGCACGCACACCGGCAATCAATCTGTCGGCAGTCTCTCCTGCATAAAAGCCGTCACGGCCATACTGCCCAAGCAGCATCAGGGTTCTGGCGAGCTGCGGCTGTTTTATCAGCGCGCCCTCTTCCGGCACATCCCCGAAATCGAGAAATATCGCTTCACTGGATTCGAATTCCTGCAGCACTGCCAGCCGGAATTGCGCCATTTTCCGGTAATGTGCATCCACCGGAAATCCTTCTTTCGCCAGCCGGATGGCTGGCGCCAGGGAACGCCGCAACGCCAGTACGCCATAGTGTTCGGCCATGTGCGCCAGCGCAGCCGGTTCACCCGGGATGCCAGCCGCCATTGCACCGTTCATCGACAGGCCAGGAATGACTTCACCGGACTCATCGAGATACAGATCGCGATGCGCCGCCAGCGGCGCGCGCTCCCGGCCGTCGACCATCAGTTGTTTTTCATCCCCGACACGATGGAGCAACCAGAAACCGCCACCGCCGAGCCCGGAACTGTAAGGCTCAACGACTGCCAGAGCCGCGCTCACTGCAATCGCAGCATCAAAGGCGTTTCCTCCGGCGGCGAGTATCTCCAAACCGGCCGCGGTAGCCAGCGGGTGAGCGCTGGCAATGGCCTGCACTGGCGGTCGTGCTGGCTCCGCCTGCGGCTGCACCCGCGCAGCCATGTCGCAGCCGGTCAACGACCACCAGACTGCTAACAACAAAAAGGCCCCGCTAAGGGGCCTTGCCAGCTGCATGCTGAAGAACGCCACGGCTACGCCGTCTCGCCCGTGATGCGCCGGTATTTCTCCAGCAACTCTTCGCGATTTTCCTGATAGTCCGGATGCAACGGGATGCAATCGACAGGACAGACCTCGACACATTGCGAGGTCTCATAATGCCCAACGCATTCGGTGCACAGCATCGGATCGATGACATAAATTTCATCGCCCTGAGAGATTGCGCCATTGGGACATTCAGGCTCGCAAACATCGCAGTTGATGCATTCGTCAGTTATCAGCAGAGCCATAGCTGTTTTCCCGGAGCCTAAGCAAGGTTATATAAGGAATGATTAATACTAGCCCAATCGCTGGTTCAATGCAGCTACAACTTTTGCATGGACAAACGGTGTCACATCCCCCCCCAGGGCCGCAATTTCCCGAACCAGGCTGGATGAAACATAGGCAAAATGCTCATCCGGCGTCATGAAAAGCGTCTCGATTTCGGGAGCCAGCTGGCGATTCATGCTGGCGAGTTGAAACTCGTATTCGAAATCCGAAACTGCGCGTAAGCCCCGAAGAATCACCCCGGCTCCGCGAGCGCGTGCAAAATTCACGAGAAGACCCTCGAAGCCTTCAACTTCGACATTCTCATGCTCACCGACAACCTCCCGCGCCAGTTCGACGCGCTGCTGCCAGTCAAAAGCCGGCTGTTTCGGCGAACTCCGGTGAATAGCGACAATGACGCGCTCGAAACGCCTGGCAGCGCGCGCAATCAGATCACTGTGTCCATTGGTAATCGGATCAAATGTTCCGGGATAGACGGCAATTTGCATGGGCATGGATAGCTTTATGTTTGGACTGACCCGGCAATCTAAGCATTCGGGCAGCAATACTCAAGTGGCGAATGGCGAGTGATCGCAGGACATTCGACTCAGGAGACTGCTCCTGGGAGGTAATGATACAGCTGATAGATGACCTGCCCGGCCATTTTCCGCTTCTCGAGCACCAGGTTTTCCGGCAGATCAGGCTCTCGATCACGCCTGGGCATCTCCATATATAGATAGCCGCCGGGTTTGATAGCGCCGTACTGCAGCAGTGCATGCAGTGAATCCAGGCGCAACTGTGGATTATCGAAAGGTGGATCGAGAAAAACGATATCGAATGATCCCTGCGATCCCGTTAGATACTGCCGCGCGTCACTGTGCACGATACTGACAGCACCGGCATCCAGCCGCTGTTGGTTCGCCGATAACACCTGCACCGCCGGCGCATTGTTTTCGACCAGCACCACTCTCGCCGCACCCCGCGAAGCCGCTTCAAACCCTAGGGCGCCACTGCCGGCGAACAGGTCAAGGCAATGCGCACCGGGAAGCAGCGGCGCAAGCCAGTTGAACAGCGTCTCCCGGATTCGATCCGCGGTCGGCCGCAAACCCTGTTGATCCGGAAACGGGAGTTTTCGGCCGCGCCACTGCCCGCCGATAATGCGGACCTGATTGGATCTGGAAGTCATGACCGCGCATGTTGCGCAGCCCGGAAGCCAAGGTCAACAGCAACCGGCATTCCGGGCCACGCGGATGACGGCGACTCAGCGTCTGCGGCGACGCGGAATCAGCAAGGGCAGAAGGCCTGAGACAAACAACCATGCCGCGGCCGGTAGCGGAACTTCGCTGGCCGCCGGCATAACTCCGGGCGTTGGAACCTCCAGCAAGCTGAAATCGACACTGTTGTCGTTGCTGTCCAGGAGCGGATTCACGCGCGCCAGACTGCTGCCGCCAGGCGCATCTGCAGCCGGGAATCCTTCTCCAGCGAAAATGTCACCCGCTCCGAATGCGCCATAGCCGACAGCGTCCAGGATGTCCGAACCATCGCGCAACACGACAGAATCCGGGCCATTCTGAAAATCAACGCCAGCGATAAAATCAGCATTGGGCACAGATGTTACGCCACCGCTACCGTCCCCGATTACAAAAATCCCATCCGGCGGAATAAAGCCGCTCAGGCCGACGCTGATGTAGATAGAACCGCCGGTGCCATTGATACCTTCCAGCGTCAGGCCATCCAGGCTATCGCCAGGAGTTCCAAAAAGCTCGACGAATACAAAACCGGCGTCAGTAGACGCTGCATCGTAGAACAGTTCAGAGATGATCGGTGTGGCAGTTGCGACGCCACTCATCCCGGCCAGACAAAGACCTGCCACAAGACTCGCATACCTGTGTTTCTGCTTCACGTGAATATCCTCCATGATATTGACTGGCATCCATGCCAGCGGTTTTTTTCCCGCGCACAAAAAGCAACGGAGCGGTCATGTTGACAGCTCCGTTGCAACCACATAAGCGGCTATTTTCTCAAAAAGACGTAAGCTAAAGCTGAAAAAGCCGTGGGCTTTAACTCACGTTGATGTGCTTAAAGCTCCGACTGCGCCTCAGCTTCGCCCCCGACAATCACGGTAACCATGTTCTGCGGGTGCACACGGCGCCGATAGGCATCCTTTATCTGGTTATTCGTCACCGCCTCCACCCGGTCGGGAAAAGTTTCCAGATAATCCAGAGGCAGGTCATAGAAGCCGATCACCGCCAGATATTCCGCAATCTTTGAATTGCTCGCTACGCGCATTGGGAAACCGGCAACAATATTCTTTTGTGCGGCATCCAGTTCCTGTGCGGTCGGACCTTCGGCGATAAATGTCTTCACAGTCTCGCGCAGCACTGACAGGGCCTCATCGCGCTGATCATTGCGAGTCTGGAATCCGAAGGTGTAGGGGCCTTTGCGCTCCATCGGGACGAAGTAGCTGTAGGCGCTATAAGCAAGGCCACGCTCTTCACGTATCTCCTCACTGATGCGGGACACCAGACCGCTGCCGCCGAGGATGTGATTTCCAACGTACAACGGAAAATAATCCGGATCCTTACGCTGTAAACCAGGCTGTCCCATCATTACGTGACTCTGGGCCGACGGGTGCTCAAGATGTACTTTTTGCTGTGCTTCAAGTGTATCGACTGCGGGCAATGCAGCTGCGGGCTCACCAGCTTCCAGACTGTCCGCCAGACGTTTCGCGATCTCTCGCGCCTGCGTCTCGGGCACATCCCCGACGATCACTACCACGGCATTTCTGGCCACATAGTAACGCCGGTAAAACGCCTCCATCTCATCCACAGTCAAGGCGGCGACAGTTTCCTCAGTGCCTGTTGGATCACTGGCATAGGGATGCTCATCATACAGTCGCTGAAAAAACGCGCGGCTCGCAATCGATCGCGGCTGCTGCTTCTGATACTGCAGGCCAGCCAGCATGCGTCGTTGTTCGCGCGCAAAATCTTCAGGCGGGAAGTCAGGCTGTGAAATCACCTTTCCAAACAGTTCGAGCGCCGGCTCAAGCAGTTCCGGGTCTGTAAGACTGCGCAGGGCGAGCCAGGCAGTATCGCGCTCGGAGCCGCCGCTGAGCACTGCTCCACGCTGCTCCATTCCGCCCGCGATCTCACCGGCATCAAGCCCGGCGGCACCTTGATCGAGCATTGCGTTAGTCAGCCTCGCGATTCCACTCTGTTCTCCGTCACGGGCACTGCCGCCGTCAAACACCAGCCGAATGTCCACCATCGGAAGTTCGGACGCGTGCACATAAAGCACACGCGAGCCCTTGTCGGTCGTCCAGCTCTGAATCTCCGGCAACGCGGCAGTCACACCCGAAAACACCAGGCCCACAACTATCATTCCAGTACGCAACATCTGCTTCATTTTTGGTATTTCTCCCTGGCCTGTTCTAGTGAGGCTGAGCGTTCGCTCCGGCGCTAGCCGGTGGATTCGCAGGGTCGATCGGCTGCGGCACCAGTTCCGCCACCGTCAGTCCGGTGTCGGAAAAATATTTCCGCGCGACACTCTGTACCTGCTCTGCGGTTATCGCCTCGAGCTGCTCGTAGTACCGTTCGGTTTCCTTCCAGCTCAGACCGATAGTTTCCATGCTGCCGATCTGCATGGCCTGATAGAATATCGAGTCTTCCTTATACACCTTCGCTGCACGGATCTGCGCCTTGACGCGCGCCAGTTCATCGTTTGGCACCCGCTCTTCGCGCAGCCGCCGAAGTTGTTCGCGGAATTCGATTTCGAGATCCTCGACCGTATGAGCTTTGGCTGGCGTACCGGACAGCATGAACAGACTCTGCAAGCGATCATAAGCATCGTATCCGGCGCCGGCACTGGTTGCCACGGCGTCGCCACGCACTACTTCGCTTTCCAGACGCGCGCTGGTGCCGCCGTCAAGCACACCGGCCAGCACTTCCAGCGCATACGGCTCCCAGTCGGCGTCGGGATCAGCAGTCATAACCACCGGCACCTTATACCCCATCATCAAATATGGCAGCTCCGCCGGCGCATGCACCTCGAGGCGTTTGATGCCCCGCTGTGAGAGTTCAGGCCGGTCTTTAACAGCTTCGATCTTGCCTGGTTTCAATGGGCCGAAATGTTCTTTTGCGAGCGCCAGGACCTGCTTCGGATCGACATCGCCAACCACCACCAGAGTCGCATTGTTGGGCGCATACCATTGCGCGTACCAACGTTTCAGGTCGTCGATCTTCAGTTGCTCGAGATCACTCATCCAGCCGATAATCGGATTGCGGTAGGGATTGGTGATATATGCTGCGGCTTTGAATCGCTCATACGCCAGTGCCTGCGGATTGTCTTCGGTGCGCATGCGCCGCTCTTCCATAACGACCTGCACTTCCTTGAGAAATTCGTCTCTCGGCAAGGTCAGGTTGCGCATCCTGTCAGCCTCCAGCTCAAAGCTCACCGGCAGACGGCTCGCTTCCATAGTCTGGAAGTAAGCCGTGTAATCCTGCCCCGTGAATGCATTGTCCTCCCCACCATTCTCAGCGATGATTTGTGAGAAGGTGCCGGCGGGATACTTCTCGGTACCTTTGAACATCATGTGTTCGAGCACGTGCGAAATGCCGGTAATACCTTCATGTTCGTAGCTGGACCCGACCTTGTACCAGACCTGAGACACCATGACAGGCGCGCGATGATCTTCTTTAACAATGAGTTTCAGTCCATTATCCAGCCGGTATTCATGCGTCGTCTGTCCGGCTACAGCAACCGCTGTAAACATGACAAACACAAGCCCGAGCATTCCTCGCATTCTGTACTCCTTTTCGTCCTACCGATGAGTAGGGGGTAATGATAGGATACGCAAACCCATATGGACAGCACTAGCAATGTTTGGTTTCCGCGGCAAAAACGATTCTGACACTCCACCAGTCGAAGCTGAGAAGCAGAAACAGGGTATGTTCAGTCGCCTCAAGGCGGGGCTGGCGAAAACGCGTGACGGCCTCACCAGTGGCATTGCCAATCTGGTAGGCGGCAGCAGGCAGATCGACGATGAACTTCTGGAAGACCTCGAAACCCAGCTGCTTACCGCTGACGTTGGCGTGGAAGCGACCAGCACGATAATAAAAGACCTGACACAACGCGTGTCCCGAAAACAGTTGCGTGACAGCGATGCCTTGATGCAGGCACTTCACGATGACATGCGCTCGATGCTGGAACCGGTTTCAAAGCCGCTGCAGATTCCGCAGTCGGATGCACCTTTCGTGTTGTTGATGGTCGGCATCAATGGCGCCGGCAAGACCACCACCATCGGAAAAATCGCCCGGCATCTGCTGAACCAGGGACACACCGTGATGCTTGCCGCCGGCGATACATTCCGGGCTGCCGCAGTCGAACAGTTGCAGGCCTGGGGCGAGCGTAACAAGGTACCGGTTATCGCTCAGCAACAGGGCGCAGATTCCGCATCGGTGATATTCGATGCCTTGCAGGCGGCGCGAGCGCGGCAGGTGGATGTGTTGATCGCCGATACCGCCGGGCGTCTGCATACGCAGGCAAACCTGATGGACGAATTAAAGAAGATCAAACGCGTGCTCGCCAAGCTGGATGCGGATGCGCCACACGAAGTGATGCTGGTGGTCGACGCCGGCACCGGACAGAATGCACTTAATCAGGCACGCCAGTTCGACGCGGCTGTACAGCTGACCGGGATTACACTCACCAAACTCGACGGCACCGCCAGGGGCGGCATTATTTTCGCGATCGCCAGCCAGACTGGTATTCCTATCCGCTTTATCGGGGTCGGCGAGGCGATCGATGATCTGCGTCCCTTTAATGCCGGTGAATTCGTCGACGCCCTGTTCACCGATACGCGTACTGCATGATCCGGTTTGATCATGTCAGCAAACGCTATCCGGAAACCGGTGATGCGCTGCACAACGTGAATTTCCACCTGATGAGCGGCGCCATGGCATTTCTTACCGGCCATTCAGGTGCCGGCAAAAGCACACTTCTGAAACTGATCGCACTGCTGGAGCGCTGTTCGCGCGGCCAACTGTTCCTCGACGGTGAAAATCTGACCCGTGCACCGGCGCGCAAGATACCGCTGGTGCGCCGCAAAATCGGCATGATTTTCCAGAATCACCGCCTGCTTTGCGATCGCACCGTTTTTGATAATGTTGCTTTACCGCTGGTGATTGCCGGTTTCAGGCATCAGGACATTCGCCGCCGGGTAAGAGCAGCGCTCGACAAGGTCGGACTGCTCAGCAAGGAGCGCGCTTTTCCATTGATGCTATCGGGGGGAGAACAACAGCGCGTCGGTATAGCGCGTGCCGTGGTCAACAAACCGCCCCTGCTACTGGCTGATGAGCCTACCGGCAATCTTGACCCGGAACTGTCGCGCGACATCATGCATCTGTTCGAACAGTTCAATCAGGTCGGGGTCACGGTACTGGTTGCCAGTCATGACCTCGATCTGATTTCACGCATGCCTTACCCCCAGTTGCGCCTGCACCAGGGGCATCTGTCAGTTGAGCAGGCGCTGGCGATCGAATGAAGCTCCCTCGCTTCATGCACGTCTACCTGGCGCGGCACGCCCAGGTCTCGCTGAACAGCCTCGGGCGCCTTTACCGTGCGCCGTCAGCTTCGCTGATGACCGCGGCCGTAATCGCCATTGCACTGGCACTTCCCTCCGGGCTGTACCTGCTGACCGGCAACCTCCAGCGCCTCAGCACGCAGTGGGACGGTAGCACCAGTCTGTCCCTGTTTCTGCACCATTCTGTTGCCGAAAATCAGGCGCGGCAGCTGGCGGCGGGACTTCAGAAATGGCCCGAGATAGAAAGCCTGCAGCTGATTTCGCCCGAACAGGCGCTGGCGGAATTCCGTGAACTTTCGGGCTTTGGTACGGCACTCGATGTACTCGAGGAGAACCCGTTACCCGCCGTGCTGGCGGTGAAACCCGGTCGCGATCACGCGGATGCCGATTCTGCGGCGGCGTTGCTGGAACGGCTGCAGGTTCTTCCGGAAGTGGAGATGGCGCAGCTCGATCTGCAATGGGTCAGGCGCTTCAGTGCGATCGTTGATATCGTCCGTCGCTCCATCTGGGTGATGGGTTCGTTGCTTGGCCTGGCGGTACTGCTGGTGATCGGCAATACCATTCGCCTGGAGATTCAGAACCGTCGTGAAGAAATTGAAATTACCAAGCTGATAGGGGCCACCGATGCCTTTATCCGCCGACCATTCCTGTACAGCGGTATCTGGTATGGATTGGGCGGCGCACTGCTGGCCGTGGTGCTGATTGAAGTCGCATTCCTGCAGCTCCAGGGCCCGGTGCGACAGTTGTCAGGGCTTTACGCGAGCAGCTTCGCCCTTGAAGCCCTGTCGGTTGCCGAAATCGGTGTGCTGCTGTCGGGTGGCGCCCTGCTCGGGCTGGCCGGGGCCTGGTTGGCTGTCGGTCGGCATCTCGCTGATATCGAGCCAACCTACTGATCTCTGATTTTCCAATCAGCCGGCCGGCTTTCCCCACCTAAAGTTTTCCCCTTCCGGAGTCGATCTAGAGAGCTTGCAGCGAGTTCTCCAAATTACTAAAAAACAATAAAAAATCAACTGACGACAGGCATGCTCAGATGTCCCGTAAACTGAACCGCATACTGGTAGTAGATGGCTCTGAAGTGGCACGCACGATCATTGTGCGAATCCTGAACGAGGAAATGCCAGAGACAGAAATCATCACCTGCGGAACCGTGGAGAAGGCCTGCGAGTGGCTGGAGCAAAGCCATTTCGAGCTTGTTACGACCGCGCTCATGCTGCGGGACAAGGATGGTCTGGAGTTGTGTCGCTACGTACGCGCCTCGCGCAACCACCATTACACACCGACTATCGTGGTGTCCGGCGATGCCGACACCCGGCTGTTGCGGGAAGGCTTCGCCGCAGGTGTCACCGACTACTTCGACAAGTCGCTCGGCTATCGCGCGTTCGCGGAATTCATCAAGGATTTCATGCAACGGAAGTTCGGCCTGGTCGGGCGCATTCTGTATGTGGAAGACAGCCTTACCACCGCCAAGCTGCACATGCGCATGATGGAGAAGCATGGCCTGCAGGTCACCCACACCACCCACGCCGAAGAAGCTTTGCAGCTGCTGCACAATAACGATACCTGTGCGCCGGTCGCCAGTGAATCGTTCGACATCGTCGTGACGGATTTTTTTCTGCAGGGCAAACTGACCGGCGGCGATCTGTTGCACGCCATTCGCGCAAAATTCCATTATTCACAACAGGAAATGCCGGTACTGGTACTTACCGGCTCGGAGCCGGGCGAGAAGCAGGTCGAGGTCTTCCACGCCGGTGCCAACGACTTCGTCTCGAAGCCGGTGCTCGAAGAAGTTTTCATGGCGCGGATCCGCTCGCTGCTACTCATAAAACAGCAGTTCACTGCACTCAAGCGCCAGACCGAAGCGATGCATCGGCAGGCGATCACCGATACCCTTACGCGCGTCTATAACCGGCGCTACCTGCTGGACCATGGTGAACATTTTATCGCCAGCCGGGAGAATCATCCGGTGTCGGCAATTTTGCTCGACATAGATCACTTCAAAAAGATCAATGACAATCTGGGTCATATTGTCGGTGATCGGGTGCTGGAAGCGCTGGGCGCACTGCTGCTCGAACGTGTCCCTGAACATGCCATGGTGGTACGTTTCGGGGGCGAAGAATTCGCGATGCTGGTTCCGCGCTGCACTATCGACGAAGCTGAAATTTGCGCAGATCGCCTGCGTCTCGATATCGAAGCCCTTACGCCGGCCAGTGTCTCTATTACCGTAAGCATGGGCCTGGCGAGTAACCAGCACAATCCGGAACTGAACCTGACACAACTGATCAATCATGCCGACAAGGCCTTATATGCCGCCAAGGCCCAGGGGCGAAATCAAGTTTGCGCCTGATCTCTTCGTTTTATATTTCAATAAGTTATAAAAAATGGAACTTGGGGCGAGATTAGCACTCTCAGAGAACGAGTGCTAGACTTACTCTGATTGAACGGGAGTAATCCGATATATGAGCAATGCATTGGTAACAACCACTAACCTGACGCTGCCGGTCGCGAGCGACCAACTGGGAAGCTATTTACAGCAGATCAGCCGGTTTCCGATTTTGAGCGCGGAACGTGAGCGGGAGCTGGCGCTGCGTTTGCGCGCCGATAACGACCTGGAGGCGGCCAGAGAACTGGTGCTGTCCCATCTGCGCTTTGTTGCCAAGATCGCCCGGGGCTATGCCGGCTACGGTCTGCCGCTTGCCGACCTGATTCAGGAAGGTGGCATTGGCCTGATGAAAGCCGTACGCCGTTTTGATCCCGACATGGGTGTGCGGCTGGTTTCTTTCGCCGTTCACTGGATTCGCGCGGAAATGCATGAATACATTCTGCGTAACTGGCGCATCGTAAAGGTCGCGACCACCAAGGCGCAGCGCAAACTGTTCTTCAACCTGCGCAGTTCGAAAAAGCGTCTGGGCTGGTTCAGCCATGAAGAAGTACAGTCAGTCGCTGAGGATCTCGGCGTGAGCCCGGAAACGGTGCTGGAAATGGAGTCTCGCCTGAGCGGACAGGATGTTTCCTTTGACCCGGTTGAGACAGACAGCGAAGAAACCGCCTGGTCGCCGGCCTCTTATCTGAGTGCGCCGCTCAGTGCGGATCCGCTAACCACGCTCGAGCAGGCCGACAGCAGTGATCACAGCCACGGCAAACTGCACGATGCGCTGGAACAACTCGATGATCGCACCCGCACCATCGTCGAGCAGCGCTGGCTGCATGACCAGAAGAGCACTTTGCACGAACTCGCCGCTCAGTTCGGCGTATCCGCTGAGCGGATTCGGCAACTGGAAAACAATGCCATGAAAAAGCTAAAGAAATTAATGGCTTGATTCGCGGCAAAAAGAAAATTGTAATAAAAAACGGCCCTTGAGGCCGTTTTTTATTGCTGAACAATTAATAAATCAGGCGAAGAAGACCACCGACAAAAAGCTCAACCACGACATAGCTATCAATGCGACTACGATAACCATCGGAAAACCCTGGAATGTAAACATAGTGATCGTTCTCTAGCGGCTAATTCAAGTATTAGCGATATCTTATATCAGTCGTCGTCGTCCTTCAATTGCGGACGTCGCGGAATCAGCGGGTCATCATCGTCCATGAGAATCCGGTACGCCGGTCCTTCGAGATCGTCGAACTGGCCGGAACGTATTGCCCAAAGGAACACCCACACAGCAATCCCCATGATAATCAGACTGATCGGGATCAAAAGAAACAATATATCCATAGCTTAAGGCGCCCTGATACTTTCGGTGCTATTGCAGCTCGCTCATCTGCGCAGTCGCAGCGCATTTACCACCACCACCAGCGAACTCGCCGACATGCCGAGAGCCGCCATCCATGGTGCAATATAGCCAGTTGCGGCCAGCGGCAACGCAGTAATATTGTACACCAGCGCCCAGGTGAGATTCTGCCGGATCACCGCCCGGGTCCGCCGCGCGGTACGCACCGCGGCAGGCAAATGCGGCAAGTGCTCGGACAGCAGCACCATGTCCGCACTGGCATGCGCGAGCTGGGTACCTCCCCCCATCGCCAGTGAAACCTGGGCCGCAGCCAGCACCGGCGCATCGTTCACTCCATCACCGACCATCGCCACCACGGCACCCTGTGCCTGTAACGCCTGGACCCGCGCCAGCTTGTCCTCGGGGCGGCAGCGGGACTGAAAATGCTCTATACCCAGATGCTCGGCGACGCGGCGGACGACAGTCGCTTCGTCTCCGCTCAACAGTTCCACTGTCACGCCCATCTGTTTGAGCTCGGCTACCGCCTCCGCGGCCTGGTCGCGGATGCGATCCGCAAATCCGAACTGCGCCAGCAGGCCCCGCTCATTGCCAAGCACCACCCCGGTCGGACCCTGCGCCGGACCGGCCACATTCGATTCAGGCAACCGCAAATCGTTGACGAACTCAGGAATGCCGAGGCGGTAAATCTGCCCATCCACGGTTCCCTCGATGCCACAACCGGGAATCGCAGTGAGTGACTCAGCCCGGAGCACGCAGGTCGCCTCTGCCCGCAGTGCCGCAGCAATAGGATGTTCGGAACTTGCCTCCAGAGCGGCGGCAATCTCCAGGCAGCGATCAGGCTCCACATCACCGAACACCTCGACCCGCTGGTAGCGCAGGCGTCCTTCGGTGAGTGTTCCCGTCTTGTCGAAAATAACGTGACTACTGCGAGCCAGCGTTTCCAGCGCATGGCCTCGGGTGGTCAAAACACCGAGACGAGTCAGAGCGCCGGTCGCCGCGGTCAGCGCGGCAGGCGTCGCCAATGACAGCGCACAGGGGCAGGTGACGACCAGAACCGACAGTGTGATAGCAAAGGCATGCTGCGGATCATGTTTCCACCACCACCAGGCAACCGCTGTTGCCAGTATCAGCAATGCCAGCACGAACCAGCTGGCGACCCGGTCGGCAAGCCGCGCAACCGCCGGTTTTTCCGTCTGGGCCCGATCCAGCAGTCGCACAATGGCTGACAGCACAGTCGCTTCGCCGACCTGTTCGATTTCCATTACCAGCGGGCTCTCGTTGTTCACGGTGCCGCCCACCAGTAGATCGCCCGGCTGTCGTTGTTGTGACGCGCTTTCCCCGGTGAGCAGCGACTCATCGACAGAACTACGTCCTTCGATAACGCGCCCGTCCGCGGCAATGCTTTCCCCCGGGCGCACCAGCACCCGGTCACCCGGCACCAGGTCAGCCACCGGCACGCGTTGTTCTCCGCTGTCATCGAGTCGCGCCGCGGTCACCGGCAACAGCTTGATCAGTTCTTCGGCTGCCTGGCCGGCGCGATGGCGGGCCCCCATCTCAAGAAAACGTCCAGCCAACAGAAAGAACGTGAACATTGTTACTGAGTCAAAGTAGATCTCGCCGCTGCCGGTCAACGTCGACCAGGCGCTGGCCGCAAACGCGCCACCGATAGCCAGCGACACGGGAACGTCCATGCCCGTCCGCCGACGCTTCAAATCGCGCCAGGCGCTGACAAAAAACGGCTGCGCTGCATACAGCATCACCGGCAGAGTGAGAAGCAGGCTGACGACGCGCAGGAAATGCCTCAGTGTCGCATCCATGCCATCGTAGTCACCCGCGTACAGCGCCACCGCCAGCATCATCACCTGCACCATTACCACGCCCGCGACCGCCAGCCGCCGCAGCGCGCGGGCTTTTTCGCGAGCGTAAACGGCTTCCTGGCGTCCAGGATCAAAGGGATGGGCGTGGTAGCCAATGGCGTTGATCGCCGCAAGGATGTCACTCAGCTTGATACGCTGATTATCCCAACTGACACGTGCCCGGTGGGTGGAATAATTGACCGTAAAATCCAGCACCCCCGGCAGTGCCTTGACATGCCGTTCGTTCAGCCATACGCAAGCGGCACAGACAATACCCTCAAGAATCAGCGCTGCTTCACGTTGCTCGCCGGCCTTGCGCTGCACAAAACTCTTCTGCAGATCGTCACGGTTATACAGCGACAACTCATCGAGTTCTGCGGGTATCAGTTCGCGCCCCTGCACCGACTTTCCGGTGCGATAGCGGTAGAACTCGCCCATGCCGCCGCTGATGATGGCGCTAGCGACTGCCTGGCATCCGGGGCAGCACATCGGTTGCGCCTGACCGTCGATCTCCACTTCATAGCGGGCGCCCGGCGGTACCGGCAAGCCGCAATGGAAGCAGTCAGGCTGTGCACTCATGTCCATGGGAAACCGAGTGGCAATACGGAATTCATTCCGCTATTGAAGTGTTCGCATGCAATTCGTGCAAGTGCTCATCGCGACGTACCTGCAGAACCAGATTCCACGCCCCCGGTTCGGGTAGCCGGATCTCGGCCCGATACACGCCCGGCTCTGTTTCCTGCATCCTGAAGACCTGATCGCGACGCGTATCCGAGGGACGCTCAAACACACCGCTCACCTGCGCCGACTGCAGCGGCGTGCCGTCGCGTTCAGTCACCTGCACCTGGAAACTGCTGACGATACCGGCTCGCGGCGTATCCAGCCAACCTTTGCGCAGCTGCCAACCGCGCTGTTCCTGACGCTGAACCTGCTGCAGGTAATCGTTGTACAGGCTTTCCTTCTTCTGGTAGTCGCGCGCCACCACCCCCGGGAACACCGAATGCACCGCAGCCTGGTCGCCCGGCTGCGGCAGCAACCGTTGCGCCAGCTGTGGCGGCAGGCCTTCCCGCGAGACAATGACCAGCATTCCGTCGACCGCAAACAGCAGAATAAAAAAGATGACAATGATCGCCGGGCCCCAGTGAAACCAGCGCCCGTTGACCTGAGGTTCCGCGAGCCGCTGCTCGCGGGCACCAGCGACTATCCCGAGCACATATGCCGTCACTGACAGCACCGCAATATACATCGCCAGCACGTCCGCACCCGGCCAATCGACGATGCTGTAGGCCAGCAGGCCGATAACTGCGACCGCGCCGACAACCAGAGCCGACTGTTTTCCTGTAAGCGAACCAAGCCGATAGATGAGCAGAAAGACGAGCACTTGCGCGACCGCGCCCAGTGGCAATGCCAGCAGCGACTCAAGCATCAGTGTTCTCCTCCAGGCAGATAAAAGGTGGCGGGGGCGCTGACCATTCCAATATCAACTCGCTGTTGCGGGACCACATCGAACTGGAAGCTGCGCGAACCCTTAACCCGGTGTTCGGCCTCCCACCGCACCCGGGCAACCACACGCACGCTGCGCTGCGCCCCCAGCTCGATGGATGCCAGTTTGCCCAGATCCAGCTCCGAACCCGCCAGACCGCGCATCATGATAGCCAACTGCAAGGGTTCATCGGTCTTGTTTTCCAGGTGCAATTCATAACTGTTCTGGATGCGCCCGTCGGACAGTCGCACAAACAATGGCTGCCGCACCTGCACCACTGACATTTCCAACGGCGCCTGCTGGCTGATGCTCCAGCCCAGACCCATCACAGCGGCAACAAGAAACAGGCCATAGGCGATGGTCTTTGGTTTCCATATCCGGCTGGTCTCACCACGCGACTGTTTTTCCGAGGTGTAGCGGATCAGACCAGGGCCCCAGCCAAGCGTGTCCATGATGGTGTCACAGGCATCGATGCACAATGCGCAGGTAATGCACTGCACCTGAAGACCGTCTCGGATATCGATACCGGTTGGACAGACCTGCACGCAATAACCGCAGTCGATACAGTCGCCGACATTCTGCCGTGCACGCTGATCCTGCGTCTTGAGATCCCGCGTCACTTTGTGACGTCCCATGGCACCTTCACCCCGTTTCCCGTCGTAGGCGACGATGCGCGTGTCGGCATCGAACATGACCGACTGGAAGCGCGCATAGGGGCACATGTAGGTGCACACCTGCTCGCGCGCCAGACCGGCCATGACATAGGTGGTGGCAGTCAGAAACAGCGTGGTCGCATAGGCGGCAAAGGGAGCCGCGCCGGTGAACCACTGTGTCAGCAGTTGCGGTGCATTTGCCCAGTAGAGGGTGAACGTCAGCCCGGTCCAGAAGGCAGCCAGCAGCCACAACAGATGTGTGAGACTTTTCCGCAGCAGCTTTCCGGCACCCCAGGGCGCCTTGTCCAGGCGGATACGCGCCACCCGGTCGCCCTGCACCAGACGCTCGATGAGCATGTACAGGTCGGTCCACAAAGTCTGGAAACAGAAATAGCCGCAGAACACCCGGCCGGCGATCCCGGTTACAAAAAACAGCAGCAATGCAGCGATCAGCAGAAATCCGGTCAGCCAGAACAGATCCTGCGCGTGAGCTACCAGGCCGAACATATAAAACTTGCGGTCAGCTATATCGAACAGCACCGCCTGGTCAGGTCCAACGCTGCGCTCCCAGCGAAGCCAGGGGAGAAGAAAATACACGCCATAGGCAAAGCCCAGGATGGCCCACTTGACGTTGCGGAACCGACCCTTGACCGAGCGCGGATAAATGGACACCCGCGCGGCAGACATCTGTTGCGCGCTGGATTCTGTCATAGCTGCTGTATCCGCACACGCTTTCTTACTGTCAGCAGGAACGACGTTATTGGCCGCCTCCAAGCTCGTGAACGAACACTGTGAGCAACTTGATTTGCGCAGCCGTGAGACGCTCGGACCAGCCCGGCATGCGTCTTTCGACACCATTGCGTATGACCTGCTTTACTTCCGCTTTCTGCGCATCGAGTGTCTCCGCGCCATTTACATCAGCAACCGTCCATACCTGATCGGTGAGATTGGCGGCGCCCTGCGACTCGAGTCCGGTGCCGGATTCGGTGTGGCAGTAGTAGCAGCCTCCGGTATCGGTCTGGAATATCTTTTCGCCACGCGCCGCAACCGTCTGATCGACCTTGTTGCCGGAAAGACTCAGCACATAAGTCGCCACATCGTCCAGCTGTTGCGCATTGAGCGTATTGCGAAATTCCGGCATAAAGCCATAGCGTCCTGCGCGAATACTGGTTTCAATCTGCTCGACGGTGCCACCCCAGAGCCAGTCATCATCGGCCAGATTCGGGAACAGACCGATCACTCCGCTACCGCCGGTGCCGTGGCAGGCAGCGCAGTTATCACCGAACAGACCTTTCGCCATAGATCGGGTGAAATCCATCATCTCGGGGTCAGACAGTATCTCCTGATAATCGGTCGCTGCGACTTTTTCCAGGTATTCACGGCTGCGTTGTGCCGATTCGCTCTGCTGCATCTCCTTCAACAACAGGCTTCGGGTATTCCAGTGTGTGGTTCTTTCCTCGCCACTGCCGTCGACGAAGGTGATCGTATTCATTACGCCCGTGGTATAGCCGCCGGCAATCGGCCAGGCCGGGAATAACACCCAGTAGATTACCGCGAACAACACCGTCGCATAGAATCCCCACAACCACCAGGCCGGCAACGGATTGTTGAATTCCTGCAGGTCGCCATCCCAGGAGTGGCCGGTGGTTTGCACCGCACCCTGCGGTTTAGGCTTTGTTTCGCTCATTATCTGCTACCTCGCCTTCAGCGGCGTCTGACTGCTCGTCATCTTCCTGCAGGGGCATGTACTTGTAAGACTCCAGGCGCCTGGAGCGTTCCTTACCGGTGAATACGTAAATCAGGATCCCGCAGAAGGTCGAAAAAAACAGCAGCAATGCAACGATTTTGCTGTTTTCGAAATGCGTAAACCAAAGCAACCATTCCGGCATAAGAAGATCCCTCAGCGGAACTGAGTAAAATATCCTTCGTCGTATCTGCTGAAGTCCACCATGGTGCCGAGCACCTGCAGATAGGCTATCAGCGCATCCATTTCGGTAATGCGGGCGCGCTGACCATCGTAGTTATAGGTCAGCGCCTGCTGCATCAGGGTTTCTTCGGCGCGCAGGATATCCAGTCTACCGGCGATGTCAGCGCCAAAGGTCGTCACATTCGCTTCGTACTCCTGCTGGGTTTCGGAATACGGAACGCCGGTCATCTTCAGCGCCCGCATCCGGTCCTGCACGTCGGAGTAATTCAGCTCCGTCTCCAGCAACCAGGGATAATTCGGCATCACCGACTGCGGCACCACGGCGGTCGGGCGCACGAGGTGAGCGACGTGCCATTCGTTGGAGTACTTGCCACCAACCCGCGCCAGATCGGGTCCGGTGCGCTTGGAACCCCACTGGAAGGGGTGGTCGTATTTTGATTCCGCCGCCAGCGAGTAATGGCCGTAACGCAGCATCTCGTCGCGGAACGGGCGCACCATCTGCGAATGGCAGAGGTAACAGCCCTCGCGCTGGTAGATATCGCGGCCGCGCAATTCCAGCGCCGAATAGGGCCGGACACCCTCGACCTTTTCAACCGTATCGTTGATGAAGAACAACGGCACGATTTCCACCAGTCCGCCAATGCTGATAACGATCAGGGTCAGCGCGATCAGCAGCCCGGCGTTGGTTTCGATACTTTCATGTTTAATCACAGTGAATTCTCCAACTACGCCTGACCTTCGGCCCGCGCCATTTTGGCCGCCAGCCGGGCTTCCAGTTCCGCAGTCTCGCTGCTAGCCCTGCGCACGGTCATGATCACGTTGTAGATCATCACCAGCAACCCGGAAATAAAGAACAATCCGCCGATCGCGCGCACTACATACGGCTCATGCAGGAACGCAACCGTCTCGACGAAGGTGTATGCCAGATTCCCGTATTCATCGAAGCTCCGCAGCATCAGTCCCTGGAAGATACCGGCCACCCACATGGCGGTGATGTACAACAGGATGCCAACGGTGGCCAACCAGAAATGCACGTAAATCAAGCGAATGCTGTATATGCGAGTGTCGTAGAGGCGCGGAATCAGATGATAAAAAGAGCCAAAGGTTACCATCGCCACCCAACCGAGCGCGCCGGAGTGCACATGACCGATGGTCCAGTCCGTGTAATGAGAAAGCGCATTGACGCTCTTGAGCGACATTAGCGGGCCTTCGAAGGTCGACATGCCGTAGAACGACAGGGCTGTAATCAGGAACAGCATGATCGGGTCGGTGCGCAGCTTCTCCCAGGCACCCGACAGGGTCATGATGCCGTTGATCATGCCACCCCAGGACGGCAGCAGCAGCATGATGGAAAAGGTTGCCGCCAGCGTGGAAGTCCAGTCCGGCAATGCGGTCCAGTGCAGGTGATGCCCGCCAACCCACATGTACAGGAATGACAGCGACCAGAAATGCACGATTGACAGGCGATACGAATAAACCGGCCGTTGCGCCTGCTTGGGCACGAAGTAATACATCATGCCGAGAAACGCGGCGGTCAGGAAGAAGCCTACGGCGTTATGGCCATACCACCACTGGGTCATGGCGTCCTGAACGCCGGCAAACAGACTGTAGGACTTCAGCGAAAACAAGCTGACCGGGACCGCCAGATTGTTGAATATATGCAACATTGCGGTGGCGAGAATGAAAGCCAGATAGAACCAG
Organism: Thiogranum sp.; assembly: GCA_024636585.1. Lineage (GTDB taxonomy): Bacteria > Pseudomonadota > Gammaproteobacteria > DSM-19610 > DSM-19610 > Thiogranum. Next base: position 20,299 of record JAGXGS010000003.1, read on the forward strand.
TTGGCCACGTAGATATGCGGTTGGGAGCGGCGCCGCAGCGTCTGCACGAACAGCAGCAGATAGATAACCCAGGTGACCGCAATCAGCAGGTCGATCGGCCATTCGAATTCGGCATATTCACGCGCCTGCGTGTAACCTGCCATGTAGCTCAGCGCGCCCAGACCAACCGCGATTTGCCAGCCCCAGAACGTGAAATTGGCCATCCAGTCGCTGTACAGGCGCGTCTGACAGGTACGCTGGACAACGTAATAGGATGTCGCAAACAGCGCACTGCCACCGAAGCCAAATATGACCAGCGTCGTATGTACAGGGCGCAGACGACCAAAGGTGATCGCAGGGATATCGAAATTCAGGAATGGCCAGGCCAGTTCGGCCGCGATATAAATGCCGGCTGACATGCCCAGTACGCCCCAGACCAGCGCCATGACAGTGAATTTGCGAATGATCGCGTAGTTGTACTGTTCGGTACTTCCGACGATTGCTGCTTGTGCCATGCGTTCCTGCCTCGTTGCGCGAGCGGGTGATCGGCCCCGAGACGGGGCGAAAATATCATTACATTCTAATATACGAATCTACTGCGGGTAAAGCCCGGGGATTGAGCAAATCGGGCCGCGGCGCAAGTGTAGTGCAGGATAGCGGCACAACAAAGCCCTATCACCCGCGACTCTTTAATCCTTATGCATCAGCCGGTTCGGCAGCGCTATCCGGCCCGGCCGGCGTTAGCCACCGGCGCTGTGGGCGGGTTCGGAGAATTCGCGCCCGGGTGTCGGATCGGACGCTCATCCAGGCGCTGCAGCTGACCCTGTTCGAGCCTGTAGACAGCATCGGCAGCTTCAATCAGTTCGCGCTGGTGGGATATGGCCAGGATAGTAAGCTGGCCGCGCAACGCTTTCATGGTGGCGCACACCGCAGCGGAACTGGAAGGATCCAGCGCCGCGGTCGCCTCGTCCAGGATCAGCAGCTGCGGCTGCCCCACCAGCGCGCGCGCAATCATGATGCGCTGGCGCTGTCCGCCGGAGAGTTTGCCACCCCGCTCTCCTACCGTGTTGTGCAGCCCCTCGGGCAGCGCAGTGACGAACTCCCAGGCACCGGCCGCGCGCAACGCCTGAGTCGCGTCGGCTTCCGTGAACTGCGGATCGCCCAGCGTCACATTGTGCAAAATGGTGTCGTGCAGAAGCAGCGTCTCCTGTGGCACGTAACCGATGCGCCGCCGCCAGGACCCGACGTCAATGTCCGCGAGCGCCTGGCCATCCACGCGGATAACGCCGGACTGCGGCTGCAACAGACCGATCAGCAGATCCACCAGGGTCGTCTTTCCGGCGCCCGAGGGGCCGGTCAGCGTAGTCAGGGTGCCGGCACGCAAATGCATGCTGGCGCTCCTGAGGATACTGTGCTCGCCGTAGGCGAACCACACCGCATCGAAAAGCACCTCGCGCGTCAGACAGGGGGCGCTGTCGCCATCCCGTGGCTCTTCGGCCTCCCGAGCCTCTTCGATCGCCTGCCGCATCGACCAGAAAGCACTTTCGCAAATTGCCAGCCGCTGGTACTGGCGCTGAGCCTTGCCCAGCTGCGCCAGCATTCGGCCCAACACCATGACCAGCACCATTACGGTCGCGAGCGGCATATCGAAGTGCACCAGTGCTGCGAACATGCCGCCGGCGATCAGCAGCGTGAACATCTGTTCCTGAGCCACACTGAGCATCGCACCGCTGCCAACCTGGCGACGCAGCGCTGTGTTCAGATCACGCGTCTCCATACTCAGCACCGCATCGGCCAGGTGCTCGCGAGACATGGCTTTCAATGATTTCACAGACTGCAGGGTGTCGGTCAGGCGAGCCAGCAGCGACATCAGCAGACGGGTCTGTTTCCGCCCGGCATTGCGCGCGACTCTGACCAGCACATGCGAAACACCGATAATCAGCACCCCCGCCGCCAGACCGAGCAACGTCGCTTTCCACGACACTGCGAATGCGACAGCGGCGTAAATGACGGCCTGAATAAGAAAGGTGACGACGGTTGCGCCGCTGACAAAAGCTTCCGACCCACGCTGCGCCTCGCTCGCCAGACTGTTGGCAAGATTACCGATACGGCGGTCAAGAAAATATTGCCAGCGGCTGCGCAACACCGCGCGCAACATGTCCAGCCGCAGATCAGTGGCGACGCGCGCCGCGGTGTAGCCGACCTGTTTGCGCGCAATCAGTAGCAACAGGCTTTTCAGGGTGATGCCAATGACAATAATCATCAACATCACGCCGATGCCGGCATCGATTCCCAGGCTATCCAGTGACTGGTTTACCAGGCGCTCGAGCGCACTCGGCGAATCCGGCGACGAGAGGCTGGAGGCAGGATCGAGACTGCCGGCGTCCCCTTTGATGGCTATATTGAAGAGCGGAAGCAGTACCGAAAGTCCCAGCCCTTCCGCCAGACCTGCGAACAGCAGTGCCAGCAGGGTCAGCAGTGAGTGCCAGGGATAGGTGCGGAACAGAACCTGCATCAGGCGCATACGGATTCCCCACTGGCCACTCCAGCAATGTGACCAGGAAACATTACCGGTCAAACAGCCGGCGCACGCGTTCCAGTACCTGCCGGGCATCGCGCCGCACATCGTAATTCACCAGCGCACGCCGCTCAGACCCGACCGCTCGGCCGAGCCAGTTGGCGCGACCGCTGCCCACCAGCTGCCGCTGGATATTACTGATATCACGCTGCATGCGCCGAGGCCCGAGACGCGTCGCGAGACGATGTCGAAGCGCACGGTAGCGAAACCGGTCGAGGTAGCGCTGCCAGGCTGGCGTGGCATCCGCCGCGTCCGGGTCCTGCTCCGACAGGTCATAGATGAACAGGGGTTTGCCGCTGACACTCGCTTCAGCGAGCATCGACACACTTTCACTGGTCACCACCACCTGGTCCGCCAGCGCCAGGTAGCCAAAATAGGGATTTTCCTCAGCTTCGCTGCCCCAGCGATAGATATGTGCCGGCACAGTTATCTCGCTGCACATGGCCGCAAAGGCATCGGTCGGCGTACGTGCACTGGTGGTGACCAGGAGTGAACCGCCGCCGGAACGGACGAGTTCGTTAACCAGGCGGCCGAGTCGTTCGCCCTTGCTGCGCGAGAGCACCAGCGGACCGCTGTTCCCACCTACCAGCACTGCTGTGTAGGGCGGGCGCAGGTGCGCAAAGCGGGCCCGCCAGCGCAGCGCCGATTCGCGCAGTCGTTCGGAGGTCACGCGATGCAACGGCAGCGCAGTGCGAACGATATTGTCCCGGTCGGGAAGAAAATATTGCGGCGTGGTTACGATCAGATCAAAGGCGTGCAGCGGCGCCCAGGGTCGGCCTATGTGTACCAGGCGCGTTCGCCCGCCGGATTTGCGTTTGATCCAGCGCGCCACGGGTTCATTATCCCGCCCTGAACTGATCACGAGGTCCGGCCAGGGAGGCGCAAGTTCACTGGAGCTTGCTCCATCGATGCCTGCCAGCGTCACGCCCAGCACCTGTCTGGAAATGAGTTTGCTGAGCAGTTTGTTGCTGCGGTGGACGAGCTGTTTTACCGCGTACGGCCAACCCAGCATTTCAGCCAGTGCGACAACCTGATTGTTATCTCCCGCGCGGTGATTCGTCAGTAGCCAGGTACAGGGATGCGGATCATCGTCCGTGTGGATTTTTGTGGAGAGCGTCTGCATCCGCAAGTCATTTTCCATCTACTGCGAAGGGGCGCGGAGTATATCGCTGTGCAGTTCGCCGACTGAATCGACCTCCGGTGTCCAGAGCGGATGCTGTGCCCGCGGCAGAACCAGGCTGATCAAGTAAACAAAGAAGGCATTCATGGTTTCGTGCCCGAACGCGAGATTACTCAAACCGGCCAGTGCATAACCGGTACACAGCAGGAATCCGACGCCGGCGACAATCAGCTGATCGGGGCGCCGAACACTGGATCGCACGCACACGAGCAGCGGCACTCCGAGCAGGAGCAGCAGGCTGAACAGCCCGACTATGCCCTTTCCGACCAGCGTATTGACATATTCATTGTGCAAATGCGTGTAGCCCAATATCGCCTGTCGCGCGATGCCGTCATCCAGCTCCGCCACTGCCGCCTGCTGGGTACGGTGCAGTCCCCAGCCGAGCAGTGGTCGTTGCAACGCTGCTCGCCAGCCGCCTTGCCACATCTGCAATCGCAGACCCACCGAAGTTCTGCACTCGTGCGTCAGGACGCAGGCGCGATATTCGTCGAGCCCATCTATCGCCCGCTGTTGAACGAAAGGCAGGGTCCCGGCAAACAGCACCAGCAGCGCGAAAACTGCGCCAACCTGCTGGGCAATTCGTTTTGAAAGCACGCCCGCATGTGTCCAGTACAGAAACATTACCGGCACCAGGATCAATGCGGCAATCCATACACCACGCGACTGCGACAGCACCGCCGCGCCACAGCCTGCACAAAATGCCAGCAGCGAAACCATGCGGGTGACGCCGGTTTCCATCGGATACCGCACCACGGAAAAGAAACCCAGCAACAGGGCCAGGCAACCGAACACCAGCTCGTTGACAGCACCGCCGGCTCTGCCGCCGCTCATCAGGTACTGTACTGTGGCAACAACAAAGACCAGTAGCGCAGCGAATCTGACGCTCGCAAGCAACAGGCGGGCATCGAGTCGCAAACGCAGAAACAGCAATCCGAGAAAAGGAGCCGCCAGAAAATACTGCGATTTCTCCACCCGGTACAGCGCCTCGGGATCATCGAACGATCCATGAGCCGAAAGCAGCGCAGCCACGAAGAATCCCAGCGTCAGCAGGCTGACCAGCGTAATGGGACGCAGTTCAGCGGGGCGCCGTGCAGTCTGGATAAAACAGACCATACCCGCGGCAGTCAACAAAACAAAAATCCAGTCGCCCAGCTCCGGGAGTAACAGCAGGCAGGCAGGCAGCACAAATGCTGCCGCGAGCAGCAGCCGGTTCGGCAATCGATCGGTTACCTGCAGCACGCGGCAAACACCCTCTACAAAGGAGATGCAGCATAGCAGCGCCTCTGCCGACGCCTGAATCCACCCGCCACGTCTATGCCGGTTGCCGAAGCGGTACGTTAAGCTCGCCTTCGCTCGCCGGTTACATGCCGCGAACCTCAACCTGGTATTCAGAAGCAGCGAATCATGACTCCAATGTCAACCCGCCAAGCAACACAGTTGTCGGCAAAACATCGCAGGCGCCCGCGCTGGCTGCGGGTGGCGGGCTGGTGGGTCGAGGCGGGCTTTGTACGCAGCCTGTGGTCGCTCGCTGCAGTGATGAGTCCGGCGGGCGCTGCGGCATTTGGCCGCCGGTTATTCCGTTGGCTGGGCCCGCGATCGGGAAAACATCGCTTCGTTGAACGCAATCTGGCGCTGGCGTTTCCGGACCATACGCATCGCGAACGGACTCGACTGGCCAGAAAAGTGTGGGAAAACTTCGGCATGGTGGTGGCGGAATATCCACATTTGAAGGCGTTTTGCGCGACCGATAACCCAGCCGCCATGGAATTCAGGATAGACCCGCTGACGCGCGAGATTCTGGACGCTCAGCGGCCGGCGATTTACGTCAGTGCGCATATGAGTAACTGGGAACTTGCCGCTGCAGCCATCACTGCAACTGGCGTACCGCTCAGTGTGGTTTACGCCCCGCAGGGCAATCCGCTCCTCGATCGCCTGCTGCAACAGGTTCGACGCTCGCTCGGCTGCGAGTTTATTCCAAAAAAAAATGCCTTGCGGCGGCTGGCCAGAGAGATTCGCGCCGGCCGATCAGTCGGCATCCTGCCGGATCAACGCATCGACTCGGGCGCGCCGGTAACCTTCTTCGGACGGCCGGCACTCACCACCACCAGTCCGGCGTGGCTGGCACTGAAACTCGGCTGTCCATTGATCCCGGTGCAGATCGAGCGCACTGCCGATTGCCGTTATCAGGCGATTTTCCACCGCCCGCTACACGCGCAGAATGCTGCGGATCCGGGCACTCAGATACTGGAGTTGACGCGGACCATCAATGAACTGTTCGAGAGCTGGATTCGCCATCGCCCCGGTCAATGGCTGTGCATGCGGCGGCGCTGGCCGGCCGTCGAGCCGGAATGACGCCAGAGCGTCCTGTCATGCAGCTCTCTCAATATGTGAACACCTTCGGACAAATGATGCTGCGTCGCCAGGGTGAACGCGTACACAAGGTGACATTGAATGCCGAGTTCACCTGTCCCAATCGGGATGGCAGCAAGGGCCGTGGCGGCTGCACCTTCTGTAACAATGCATCATTCAGTCCGACGGCTCGCAAGCCCCCGGACATTGCAGCGCAACTGGAGGCGGGGCGTCGCGTCATCCGGAAGCGCACCGGCGCTCGCAAGTACATCGCCTATTTCCAGGCTTACACCAATACCTATGCAGATGTCACCACGCTGTCGGCACTGTATGAACAGGCGCTCGCCGAGCCTGACGTAATCGGCCTGGCAGTCGGCACCCGCCCCGACTGCGTGCCCGATGCAGTGCTGGATCTTCTACAAAGCTACCAGCGGCGCGGCTTTGACATCTGGCTGGAACTGGGCCTTCAGTCGTCGTTCGATCGGACTCTGGAACGTGTCAACCGCGGTCACGGCTTTGCAGAATATGTCACCGCCATACAGGCCGCGCACGAGCGCGGGCTGAAAGTATGCACGCATCTGATCCTGGGATTGCCGGGCGAAACCGCGGCACATTGTGAGATTACCCTGCAACGGGTCATTGCACTTGGCGTGGCCGGCCTCAAGCTGCATCCGCTGCATGTAGTGAAGGGCACGCTGCTCGCCAACGAATGGCGCCGCGGACTTTATCAGCCACTGCAGCTGGATGAGTACATTGACATTGCCGCAGACCTCGTCGCGGCGACACCTCCAGAGATCGTCTTTCATCGCCTGACAGCGACGGCATCGCCGAACATGTTGCTGGCGCCTGACTGGTGCGGACAAAAATGGAAGACGCTCAACCGCCTGACCAGAGAACTGCACCGCCGCAGGCAACGCCAGGGCGACAGGGTACTGGCCGGATCGCCAGCGTTTGCCGCCAGCGAATCGACATCGAACCGGGAGAAACATATTGGAAAGGCCCGCTAGACATATGGACCTGGTGTGCCCGGCGGGCAACCTGCCATCCCTGAAGGCCGCCGTCGACGCCGGCGCCGATGCCGTCTACATGGGCTTTCGCAATGACACCAATGCGCGGCATTTCGCCGGTCTGAATTTCGACGACAACACCGCGCGCACCGGTATTGCCTATGCCCGACAAAGGGGCCGACGGGTCTTCATTGCCATCAACACCTATCCGCAACCTGCGGGCTGGTCGCGCTGGCAGGCGGCCGTGGACGCGGCCGCCGAACTCGGCGCCGATGCATTGATTGTCGCGGATATCGGCATCATGGATTACGCTGCCCGTCGCTGGCCTGACCTGCGCCTGCATCTGTCGGTCCAGGCCTCCGCCACCAATCCGGAGTCGATTCGCTTTTACCATGAAAATTTCGGCATTCAACGCGTGGTACTGCCACGCGTGCTGTCGCTGAAACAGGTTCAGCAACTGGTAGTTCAGAGTCCGGTACCAATTGAAGTATTCGGGTTCGGCAGCCTGTGCGTCATGGTCGAAGGCCGCTGTTTTCTGTCGTCTTACGCGACCGGTCAGTCGCCCAACACATTTGGCGCCTGCTCGCCGGCCAGCGCAGTACGCTGGCAGGAAACGCCGCGCGGACTGGAGTCGCGGCTGAACAATGTGTTGATCGACCGCTACACGTCTGATGAACCAGCCGCCTATCCGACATTGTGCAAGGGGCGTTTCCGGGTCAACGAGCGAACCTACTATGCGATCGAGGAACCCACCAGCCTGAATACGCTTGCGCTGTTGCCCGAACTTCAGGCGATGGGTGTGGCCGCAATCAAGATCGAGGGACGGCAGCGCAGTCCGGCCTATATCAAACAGGTCACCGGGGTCTGGCGTGCTGCGCTCGATATGTGCCGGCTGGCGCCGCACGATTACCGGCCGAGGGCGGATTGGCTGGAGGCGCTGCAAGCGGTTTCCGAAGGATCGCAAACCACGTTCGGCGCCTATCACCGGCCCTGGCAATGAGCGGATACGCATGACCAGTCTGCCTAGATTGTCACTGGGACCAGTACTCTACTACTGGCCACGCGCAACCTTGCTGGACTTTTACGAGCGCATCGCCCGGTCGCCGGTGGATATCGTTTATCTGGGTGAAACCGTGTGCTCCAAACGGCGCTCGTTGCGCGGCGACGACTGGCTGAAGCTCGGCGAAATGCTCGAGTCCTGCGGCAAGGAGGTCGTCTTGTCCAGCCTCACGTTGCTGGAATCCGCATCCGAACTGGGCGCGCTGAAGCGTCTGTGCGACAACGGCCGCTTCATGGTCGAAGCCAACGATATGGCGGCAGCCCAGCTGCTATCCGGACAGCATCCCTTCGTGTGCGGCCCGGCTGTGAATCTCTACAATGCCGGTTCGCTACAGGTGCTGGCGCGGCTGGGAATGAAGCGCTGGGTGCTATCGGTTGAACTGTCGCGCACCACTCTGGAATCCCTGCAACAGCAGTGTCCCGCCGGTCTGGAGAGCGAAGTGTTTGTCTTCGGACGTATACCGCTGGCCTACTCGGCGCGCTGTTTTACCGCACGCGCCGCCAATCTGGCCAAAGACGACTGCAGCCTGTGCTGCATCGATCATCCGGACGGGCTGCTGCTCGAGACACGCGAGCAGGAATCCTTCCTGGTCCTGAACGGCATCCAGACCCAGTCGGCGAAAACCTGCAACCTGGTGGGCGCACTCGATGATCTGCGGCGTCTCGATGTCGATATACTGCGCATCAGCCCGCAATCA